>JAUNIQ010000074.1 GCA_030535275.1 Bacillota bacterium
CGCATAGTCGGCATCAGAGGGCGAGAAGTAAGTGGTCTTGCCATCAAAAGAAACGACATAGATGTACATGTCGTATGAATCGGAAATCCTGTCAACGTCCTTCAGAAATCTGTCATTATCGTGATGCATGTAAGATGATTTTATCTCGTCAACAACGGTTTCCGTCTGGTCGGACTTCATTGCCCCATAAAAGTTGTTGAGCATGAATACCTGTGCAATCCACAGGGAAGCCATGAGAACAGCTGCGAAAAGGAAGAAGTACAGCCAGGTCTTGAATTTTATGCTGTGCGGATCAATTCTTAGTTTCAAATTTGTAACCTACTCCTCTGAGTGTGACAATATAGTCACGATATTTCCCAAGATTGTTTCTGAGATTTTTGATATGTGTATCAATTGTACGGTCGTCGCCGTAGAAGTCGTAGCCCCAGATGTCCGAAAGCAGCTTGTCTCTGGAAAGTGCGATGTTCTTGTTTTCTACAAGGTAGAACAGAAGGTCGTATTCCTTAGGTGTAAGTTCAACTCTCTCGCCGTCAATCGAAACGGTTCTTGCCGGAATGTTGATTTCCAGTCCGTCAAATATGAGGACATCGGGATTAAGGGTTTCACCGCCGCCTCTTCTGGCCAGGACCGCATTCACTCTTGCCATCAGCTCCTTAGGACTGAAGGGTTTGACAACGTAGTCATCGATTCCAAGTTCAAAGCCGAAGAGCTTATCGTATTCCTCTCCTCTGGCCGAGAGCATGATAATCGGAGTGTTGCTGATTTTGCGTATTTCCTTGCACGCCGAAAAGCCGTCAAGCTTTGGCATCATGATATCCATGATTATCAAATCGTATTCATCGAGCTTGCAGAAGCCTACAGCGGTCATTCCGTCCTCGGCTTCAGTCACCTCGTGTCCGTTAAATTCCGAGTATTCGCGTATTACTTCGCGTATGCCTTTTTCATCGTCTACTACGAGCAGTTTTGACATTTAATTGCTCCTCTCTGTACCGTGAAATAATATCCGTAAACCCATAATATATGGGAATTGTGTAGGTTTTATGATGCAAAACCAGTCTTTTCATTATTATAGCACGCTTGCATTAAATTATGTTATAATATAAATACGTATAGCCAGGAGGTTTTTTATGTATAGAACAGGAGATAAAATCCTGTATCCTATGCACGGAGCAGGAATCATCAGGCAGATAAAGCCATGTGAAATCCTGGGGCAGACTAAGGACTATTATTTACTTAGAGTGCCTTGCGGTGACATGGAAGTCATGATTCCCGTCGACAACTCTGACGACATTGGAGTAAGACCTGTAGGTACAAAAGAGGATATCGACTCGGCGATTACTGTTCTTGGGCAGGAGTCCACTGAAATGAGTGGAAACTGGAATAAGAGATACAGGGAAAACATGGGGAAGATCAAGACCGGCAATATATTACTCGTTGCCGAAATCGTGAGAAATCTTACGAGAATCGATCGCACTGGGAAGCTTTCGGCCGGAGAGAAGAAGATGCTCTCAAATGCCAGAAAGATTCTTCAGAGTGAGATTATGCTTGTTCTTGACATAAGTGAGGAAGAAGCCCTGGAGAAAATCGAAGCAGCAATATAGCTTCGGTGGACAGTGGCGGATTTCGCCTTCAGCAATGCGTAAATCTGAAAGAAAGGAGAAAATGAAACAAAGTGCTTAAAAAGCTGACTAGAGCCATTGCTACCATCATTGGTGGTATTTGTGGTTATGGCTGCTACATGCTTCTGAAGTACATTACCCAGATGAAGGGTTTCAACATGGATACGGAGCTTTCACTGGTGGAAAACATTTTTGTTGCCACAACACTCGCTATTATCCTTGCAATTTTCTTTTACAAGCTCTATCCCGTGTTTTCAAGAGGCAGCAAACGAGCTGCTACCAATCTTGAATCAGATCTGAGAGACACTTCGGTTAATGACATAATGACGACAACAGCAGGACTTATCATAGGCCTGTTCATTGCGTACCTCATAAGCAGAGGAATCTATACTAGTATCGAGATTCCCGTTCTGAATGTTATCGTTAACATATTTACATATGTTATTCTGGGAGCATTCGGTATTGCTGTTGCAAACAGCAAAACCAAGGAACTTACAAGCCTGGTCCTGAATGCCCGAAAGGGACAGGGAACAGGTAAAGGCAGCAAGCACAAGGATGACGCAACACCTAAAATTTTCGACACCAGCGTCATCATCGATGGTAGAATAGCCGACATTATGAAGACGGGCTTCATTGAAGGTCCGATAATTATTCCGGAATTTGTTCTGGTTGAACTGAGACATATTGCAGATTCTTCCGACAGCCTTAAGAGGCAGAGAGGCAGAAGAGGTCTGGACATTCTCAATTCAATTCAGGAAGAATACGGAATAGAAATCTACAACACTGATTCCGAAAAGGTTCTGGAAGAAATTCCGGAGGTTGATGTTAAGCTGCTCAAGCTGGCACAGATTATGAACGGAAAGGTTGTGACCAACGACTTCAACCTGAACAAGGTGGCCGCAATCAAAGAGGTTCCTGTTCTGAACATCAACGAGCTTGCCAACACGCTTAAGCCTGTTGTACTGCCGGGTGAGGAAATGATTCTTTCACTCGTAAAGGAAGGCAAGGAAGCGGATCAGGCAGTAGCCTATCTGGATGACGGAACGATGATTGTTGTAGAAGAAGGTAAGCCGTTTATTGGACAAACCATTAAGGTTGTAGTTACAAGCGTACTTCAGACCTCTGCGGGCAGAATGATTTTCGCCAAGCCTGCAGGCAATGTAGGAAAGTAATAGTATGTACAACAACAGTAAAGTAGCAGTAATAATCGCTGCAGCAGGACAGGGACGCCGCCTTGGCGCCCCTGTTCCGAAGCAGTACATAAAAATCGGCGGAGAATATGTCATAGCAAAAACCATAAAGGCTTTTGAGGACGTGGACGAAGTCGATTACATTTTCGTTGTAACGAATGAGGATTACATTGATCTCTGTCGCAGCATTGTAAAGGACAAGGACTTCAAAAAGGTTGACAGGATTGTGCCGGGCGGTAAGGAAAGACAGGACTCGGTCTACAATGCCCTTCAGGAAATCAATGCGAGGAAACCCGGAGTATCGCTGGTTCTCATTCACGACGGAGCAAGGCCATTCATCAGCGAACAGGTTATTCAGAATGTAATCAGGGAAACTGATGAAACAGGTGCGGCTGTTGCATGCGTTGCCATGACCAACAGCGTCAGGAAGATAGGTGAGAAAGGTCAGTCCAGTCAAAGCGTGGACAGAGCCGACTACTATTCCGTACAGACTCCGCAGGGCTTCAGAAAGTCCATGCTCATTGAAGCATACGACAAAGCCTATGACGACAGCTACATGGGAACCGATGACGCTTCAATAGTCGAGCGTGCCGGTTACAATGTGAAAATTGTGGACGGAGATTACGGAAACATCAAGATCACAAGGAAAGAGGATCTGCCAATGGAAAACAGAGTAGGAACAGGTTTTGATGTTCATCAGCTGGTAGAAGGAAGAAAACTGATTCTGGGTGGCGTTGACATCCCTCATGACAGAGGTCTGCTGGGTCATTCAGATGCGGATGTTCTTGTTCATGCGCTGATGGATGCACTCCTTGGAGCTGCAGCTCTGGGAGACATAGGAAAGCATTTTCCTGATACAGATGATGCCTACAAGGGCATCAGCAGCATTAAGCTGCTTGAGCATGTAGGAAAACTTCTTGAAGAGAATTTCTACAAGATTGGAAATGTGGACGTTACAGTGATTGCCCAGAAGCCTAAGATCAGCCCTTATCTGGAGGAAATGCGAGACAACATTTCCGGGGCGCTGAATCTCGAAAAATCACGAATCAGTATTAAGGGAACAACTACCGAGAAACTTGGTTTTGCAGGTAGAGAAGAAGGCATTGCCGCTGAAGCGGTTGCCTCAATATACAGATAAGAAGGAGACACAATGAAATTATCAAAAGCTTTTTTCAAGACATTAAGAGAAGTACCAAACGAGGCTGAAATTCCAAGTCATATCCTGCTTTTGCGTGCGGGAATGATCAAGAAGACAGCAGCAGGCATATACAGCTACATGCCGATGGGAAGACGTACATTCAGAAAAATCGAGAATATTGTCAGAGAGGAAATGGACGCCAAGGGCGCTCAGGAAATCTGCACATCAGTACTGCAGCCGGGCGAGCTGTGGGAAGAGTCAGGAAGATGGAGTGCCTACGGTCCTGAAATGTGGAGAGTTAACGACAGAAACGGTCGCGGATTCTGCCTTGGACCTACAGCTGAAGAAGTTTTCACTGACATTATCAGAAACGACATCACATCATACAGACAGCTGCCGATGATGATCTATCAGATTACAGATAAGTTCAGAGACGAAGCAAGACCTCGTTTCGGAATGATGAGATCAAGAGACTTCGTCATGAAGGACAACTACTCATTCGATAGAGATGAAGAAGGCCTGGACAAGAGCTACATGGAAATGTACGATGCCTATTCAAAGGTCTTCACAAGATGCGGCCTCACATTCAGACCTGTTGAAGCGGACAACGGTGCAATCGGCGGAACAGGCTCCCACGAATTTACCGCTCTGTGTGAGTACGGCGAAAGCGAAATCTGCTACTGCGAAAAGTGCGACCTGGCTACTACAATAGAAAAGGCTGCATGCGTAGATGCAAAGGCAGACGAATGTGAAGCACTCCCAATGGAAAAGGTTCACACACCTGGAACAAAGACAATTGAAGAAGTCGCAAACTTCCTGGGAGTTGATGAGAAGCAGACACTGAAGGCAATCCTTCTTGAAACATACGGAGATGACGACAAGGTTAACGGATATGTTGCAGCATTCCTCCGTGGTGACAGAGAGCTTAACATGACCAAGCTGATCAACGCTCTGGGCGTTCACGAATATGCAATCACAATGGCAGACGAGGAAAAGATGTCTGAAATCTGCGGCTGCGTTGGCGGATTTACAGGACCTGTAGGACTGCACGACTGCACTATCGTTGCAGACAGTGAAGTGCCGGGACTTAAGAATCTGGTTGCCGGAGCATGCGAAGAAGATCACCACATCAGGAACGTTAACTACGACCGTGACTGGAAGGCTGACATCGTTGTGGACATCAAGAACCTTCAGGAAGGCGATCCATGTCCTGTATGCGGAGCACCTATCAAGCACGCACGCGGCGTTGAAGTCGGACAGATCTTCAAACTGGGAACAAAGTACTCAGAGCCTATGGGCGCAACATACAAGGATGAAAACCAGAAGGATCACCCGATAGTAATGGGCTGCTATGGAATCGGAATCTCAAGAACATTCCAGGCAATAATAGACATGCCTGAAAACCACGATGATAACGGAATCATCTGGCCTATGTCAGTAGCTCCATATCACGTAATAATTACGCTCATGAAGCCTGAAGATGAAGTACAGGCACAGGTTGCTGACAGGGTTTACGATGAACTCATGGCAGCAGGTGTTGAGGTTATTCTCGACGACAGAAAGGAAAGACCGGGCGTTAAGTTCAAGGATTCAGAGCTCATAGGAATTCCAATCAGAATCACCGTAGGCAGAGGCGCTGCTGATGGAATCATCGAATACAAGATGAGACGTGAAGCCGACAAGATTGAGCTGAGCGTTGATGAGGGTATTGCAAAAGCAATAGAAACTGTAAATGCAGAAAAAGACGGAAGACACTTCTTCAAAAAGTAGTTATACAGGACTGTTCTGGGAATTCTTCAAGATCGGAACATTCACAATAGGAGGAGGAATCGCAATGATTCCTCAGATCCAGAGTCTTGTTGTGGACGAAAAAAAGTGGATGGATCAGGAAGAGGCTCTGGACTGCATAGCCCTGGGCCAGTCCCTTCCGGGTGTAATAGCCGTTAACCTGGCGACCTATGTGGGTTACAGACAGAAGGGCATTGCGGGAGCGGTTTCGGCAACACTGGGAATTACTCTTCCGGCATTTCTTTCAATAATAATAGCCTTGCTTTTGCTTGGATATATTGGAGATAATCCTTTTGTTAACGGAGCATTTATCGGAATCAAGGCTGCGGTCTGCGGGCTGATTGTAGTAACAGCAGTCAGACTTCTTAAGCAGATGGTTGGAGGCTCAAAGGCAAAGCTGGCATTCTCTGTTATCATGGCTGCCGGTTCACTTCTGGCCGTAGGCATTTTCGGAGTGACGGCGATACTGGTAATAGTAATCGGAATTGCCGTCGGGATACTGTTCCATGTATTTGTTACCTCGAAGGAGGTGGCAAAATGATGGTCATGTTCAATCTGGTAAAAATATTTTTCTGTGTAGGGCTTTTCGCATTCGGAGGCGGAACGGCAATGCTCCCGATCATATATCAGGGAGTGTCCGTATTCGGAATGAGCTGGTCGGATTTTTCTGACATGGTTGCCCTCGCACAGATAACGCCGGGACCTATTGCGGTTAATGCGGCAACATACATCGGCCTTCAGTATGCAGGCATTGCCGGTGCCATAGTGGCTACTCTGGCAGTGTGTCTGCCGTGCTTCCTGGTAATGCTCATAGTAATAAAGCTCATAGACAGATTCAAAGGAAGCAGAATCGTCGAGGGTGCATTTGTCGGAATCAGACCTGTTACCATAGGACTGATTCTGTCCGCTGTAATATTTGTTGCCGGCGGTGTACTGGTCAAGGGACCGGTAGTGTCTGCGCAGCTTGCGGACATGGATTACTACAACTGGATACCGATCGGAATATGTGCGGCTTCCATGGTGCTCATGAGCGCACTGAAGGTAAAACCGATTTACGTTATGCTCATTATGGCAGCAGCAGGCGCGGTAATATACGGAGTGATATTGTAATGTGGAAGGGTGGAGTACGCGTAATCGTACTGGATGACGAAAACAGAATACTGATGGTGCAGCAGCACCACCCTGAACGGGATGTATGGATGGTCCCGGGCGGCAGCATTGAGGAAGGCGAGGATTCCGTTTCTGCGGGCATCCGCGAGGTGCTGGAAGAAACCGGTCTTAAAATAGAAATGAAGGGGCTTCTCTGGCACGTTGAAGAAAGCGGAGAAAGAGGGCAGCGCTTCGTCAACTTCCATCTTGCAAAGGCAGTCGGAAATGAAGAGGACCTGAAGCTGGGAACAGATCCGGAACGCGAAGCCCATGAGCAGGTTTTGCATGAAGTAAGATTCATGAGCAGGGAAGAAGTGGCTTCACTGGAGAACATATACCCCGAGTGGCTCAGAGATGAATTCTGGGATAAGCTCGAAGAGGGAAAACTTGAATATAATGCGTTCAGAATGCGCATAAAATAGAAAGTGAAAAGCAAAGGAGAAAGACTATGAAATACGTAGTAATCGAAATGGAAAACGGCGGCATTATGAAGGGTGAACTTTATCCTGAAATCGCACCTAAGACTGTAGAGAATTTCGAGAAGCTGGTTAATGCAGGCTTCTATGACGGACTTATCTTCCATAGAGTAATTCCGGGATTCATGATTCAGGGCGGATGCCCACAGGGAACAGGAACAGGTGGCCCGGGCTGGCAGATTGAAGGTGAATTCAGCTCAAACGGATTCAAGAACGACCTGAAGCACACAAAGGGTGTTCTTTCAATGGCCAGATCAATGATGCCAAATTCAGCAGGCTCACAGTTCTTCATCATGGTTGAAGATGCTCCACACCTGGACGGACAGTATGCTGCATTCGGCAAGATTACCGAAGGTCTGGACGTGGCTGATGAAATCGTGAGAGCTCCAAGAGATTTCCGCGATAAGCCAAAAAAAGAGCAGAAAATGAAGAAAGTTTCTATCGTAGAAGAATAATTTGACACGAAAGTTTTGATATTATAGCAAGATAGTTACTTTTGGCATCACTGTAATTGGCTACAGTGATGCATTATTTCACTATTTTGCTAAGTTTACGAAAACCCCTGTATACGGAGTGTTAAATAATTGACAATCACATGCGCCGAATATAATATGGGCGTGTGGAAATAAAGCCAGACAGTTAAAGGGTCTCTGCACAAAGCGTGCGGAGATTTTTATTTTTTACGACCTTTTTCACATATTTGTGTTATTTTTATCTGTATTTTTAGAAAGGAGACGTGCAAAGGCATGGCAGAAAAGTGTAACGGCAAATGCAATGACTGCATTCAGCCAAACGATCCCCGTTTCAAGGAACTGAAAGCTTACATCGATTCAGTTCGCGATCAGGAGGGAATCAACATCATGGTGCTTCAGGAAGCACAGAGACTCTTTGGTTACGTACCGCTCGAGGTTCAGAAGTGGATCTCACTAGAGCTGGACAACGTATCAGTTGGAGAACTTTACGGAATTTCAACATTCTACAGTCAGTTTAATCTGACAAAGCAGGGCAAACACAGAATATCAGTTTGTCTGGGAACAGCCTGCTACGTTAAGGGCGCACAGGCAATCGTAGAAGCATTACAGCAGCATCTGGACGTAGAAGTAGGAGGCATTTCAGAAGATGGGATGTTTACTCTTGACGCAACAAGATGCCTGGGCTGCTGCAGTCTGGCACCTGTAATGATGATCGACGATGACGTTTACGCTAAATTGTATGATACAAAGCAGATTCCTGAAATTCTCGACAAATATTATCTCGAATCAGAACTTGACGAGGAAATGGATGAAGCAATCGAAAGTGAGGTGGATGCATGATGGCAAAGGCAAAAACAACACTGGAGTGTAGTGGTCAAGCGTTTTTGTAACACCACTGCCTAATTTGTTAAGTTCCGTAG
>JAUNIQ010000075.1 GCA_030535275.1 Bacillota bacterium
CGTGACCGTTAACTTTACCCAGGAAGCTCTGCTGGTTTTTGAAGTGCTTCTGGGACTTTCCTACAACAACTTTAATGACTACCATTGAGGCAGGAATAACCAGCAGGGCAACAATCGTCATGGTCAAGCTGATGCTAAGCATCATTGCTATTATTCCAATCAGTGTGACGCCTGCCGTTATCATCTGTGTGATGCTGGCGGTCAGCGTCTGGTTGATGGTTTCAATATCGTTTATCATTCGGCTCTGTACTTCACCGTATGGCACTCTGTCAAAATACTTGAGCGGAAGTCTGTCCAGCTTCTTGGACATTTTATCCCTCAATGTATAGATAACCTTCTGTGAAACTATGGCCATTACCCATGCCTGAATTGTGCCGAATGCCCAGGCGGCAATATACATTGCCAGCAGAATCATGAGTATGGTAAAGAGCGCGTTATAGTCTATTCCTCCGCCCGTAATTCCCCTGACAACAACGTCCGTTGCCTGTCCTAAAATTGCAGGTGAAACGATGCTGAAAACTGTACTCAGAATTGCCGTAATTGCCACGATGACGAGCTGCCATGTGTAAGGTCTCAGATAACCGAATAATGTCAGTATTGTTGCCTTGAAATTCTTGGCCTTTTCGCCGGGCTGAAATCTGTCTGATCTAGCCATCGATCTCACCTCCTTCCGGAAGTGGTCTTCTCATGGCAAGTGCGTTGAGTTTTTCTCTCTCCTTCTCGCGTTCTTCTTCGCTTATTCCCAGCTCTTTTTCGCTGAGCTGTGAGAGTGCAATTTCTCTGTAAACATCACAGGATTTCAGCAGCTCTTCGTGCCTGCCGCAGCCCACCATTTCACCGTCATCCAGAACGATGATTTTATCTGCATCGAGTATGGTATTTATTCGCTGTGCAACTATGATAAAAGTGCTGTTTCCTATGTTCTCTTTAAGGGCTTTTCTAAGTGCCTTATCAGTCGCAAAATCAAGAGCGCTGAAGCTGTCATCGAAGATGAGGACATCAGGTTTTTTCACAAGCGCTCTGGCAATGCAAAGCCTCTGCTTCTGCCCGCCGGATACGTTGGTTCCGCCCTGTGCAACCTCTTCTTCAAAGCCCTTAGGTTTTTCATTTATGAAGTCAATTGCCTGAGCAATTTTACAGGCTTTTATCAGATCTTCTCTGCTTGCGTTTTCGTCGCCGTATTTCAGGTTGCTTTCTATTGTTCCGCTGAAAAGCGTTCCCTGCTGAGGTACCATTCCGATGTGGCTTCTCAGTTCCTTCTGGGTCATTTCTCTTACGTCGATTCCACCCAGAAGCACCTGACCTTCAGTCGCATCATAGAATCTTGGAATCAGATTTATCAGTGTAGATTTGCCGCTTCCGGTACCGCCGATAATAGCCGTTGTCTGTCCAGGCATTGCTGTAAACGAAATGCCCTGCAGTGCCTTCTCGTCTGAGTCCGGATATGAGAAATCGACATCTCTGAATTCCACCAGGCCTGCAGCTGCAGCATCGACTGTCTTTGCATCTTCCGGATCGTTTACCGTTGTTTCAGTGTTGAGCACCTCCGCAATACGTTTTGCCGATACGGCTGCTCTCGGCAGCATAATGAATATCATGGTTACAAACATGAAGCTCATGATAACGTGCATTGCGTACTGAAGATATGCAAGCATGTCTCCTATAAGAAGCTGCTGTGCGTCAATCAGATGAGCGCCGACCCATACTATAAGTATGCCTACGCCACTCATGATAAATGTCATTGTCGGCATCATGAATGCCAGACATTTATTTACAAAAATATAAAGTCTGGTCAGATCAATATTTGCAAAATCAAATCTGTCCTCTTCCTGCTTTTCTGTTCTGAATGCGCGGACTACCAGAGTTCCTGAAAGGCGCTCTTTCATGATCAGATTTATTCTGTCCAGCTTCTCCTGCATTACCTTGAATTTAGGAAATACGGCAACAAATGAGAATACCATCAGACCGCATACGCAGAGGAGCGCCAGGCCGACTGTCCACGAAAGTGATACGCTTGTTTTCAATGCCATGAACACGGCACCGATTCCCATGATAGGTGCAAAGAGCATCATCCTCAGGCACATTACCGTCGCCTGCTGTACCATCTGAATATCATTTGTGGATCTTGTTATCAGCGAAGCTGTCGAGAATTTTTCAAATTCCGCAGTACTGAAGGCCGTTACTTTTCTGAACAGATCCTTCCTGATTAATCGGGCGGATTTGGCTGCTGTCATCGAGGCAAAAAGGCTGCCTGTTATCGAGCAACTTGCCGCAATTGCCGCGATGAAAATCATGATGATTCCCACATGCTTTATGTGGTCCATGTCGCCCGCAATTATACCGTTATTTATTATGTCTGACATGTATGTCGGCAGCAGCAGTTCGGTAATTACCTGACCGAAAAGAACCGCTACAACAATGCAGACAAACGGTATGTATTTCTTGTAATAACGTAAAATTGTTTTCATTCTTTCTCTGTCTTTCCTCCCTATAGCTTTGTCCCTTTTGTCGGGATGATGAATTCATTTATATCCATCCCTTCTAATTTAATTAACTGCACTTTCATGGGCATTCCGCCTCCATATCCGACCAGGTTCCCTCCGGCGCCAACCACTCTGTGACACGGAATTATTATGGCAATCGGGTTGTTCCCGACGGCTCCGCCGACAGCCTGCGCCGACATTTTTTTCCTGCCTCGCAGCTTCGCCACGCGCTTCGCAATGTCTCCGTATGTTACCGTTTCACCGTATGGAATTTCGCACAGAATCTTCCAGACCTCCTGTCTGAAATCCGAGCCCTCCGGCCGCAGATAAATCCTGCTTTTGCCCACCTTTAATATATACGTTTTCGCCGCCTGTTTCCCTTCTGAAAACAGCGCCGGATTTTCGCACTTTTTCCCTGCAAAATAATCGTCCAGCCAGGCCTCAGTAAGCGCAAATATTTCAGCTGCTTCAGGAGAGGTTTTTTCTCCCGTTTCCTCCAGCTTCATGCCCTCCGTTTCCTTCTGCAAAAGCAGGGCATTAAGTGCCGTCCCGTCGCTTATCATTGTCAGCCTGCCTGAAGGTGAATTGTAAAATTTAATATATTTGTTCATATATGCTTCCTCAGTTTTTTCACAAGTATTGCTCCCGCGATAATCTTGATTGCATCTCCCGGAAGAAACGGTATTACGCAGGCTACCATGGCTGCCGCAAATCCCGTATTTGTGCTGATCATGAACCATGCCGTTCCAAGCAGATAGCATGCTGCAAGCCCCAGAATCATTGCGGTAATAACCCTGATTATTCCGCTCTCTCTGCTTACGATTATTCCCACGATAAGTGCGGCGAGAATATAGCCCACAATGTAGCCGCCGGTAGGTCCCGCGATTACGCTGAGGCCGCCTCTGAAGCCTGCGAAAACAGGTGCGCCTACTGCTCCAACCATTGCGTAAACGGCAGTGGAAACCGCGCCGTATTTAGCACCCAGAAGCCCTCCCGCAAGGAAGACCGCAAGGGTCGCCAGGTTCATGGGAACGGGAGTAAATCCCAGAGGAATAGATATCCATGATCCCACTGCAATCAGCGCTGCAAACAGGCCCGCCAGTGCCATGTAAGTTGTCTTGTTGTAAGTGATGTTCTGCATCTATAATCTTACCGAAACCTCTCCCGTCGTGAGCGTTTCTTCCCTTCCGTTTTTATACTTCACGATAAGGCCACCTTCATCATCGATGGCTACCGCCTTCGCTTTCGTTCCACCGATTTCCACCGTCGGGTCCTCACGATATTTTCCCTTGTAAACCGTGATGTTTTTATCCAGAATCAGGCTCCTGTCACGATAGATTTTCATGAATGCCGGGCGGCTGTTTCCGATCTGCTGAACGTTCTCCAGAACCAGCTCGGAAATCTTCGCAATCAGGGTCGCTTTTGCCTTTGCATCTTCAAGAGAAACCGCTCCCGCGATGCCCCTTATTTTCTCAGGAAAATCGTCGGTGCTTGTGTTGATTCCGATGCCTATAATGAGGGCGCCAATTGCACCCGTTTCGAAGTCGGTCATTGCTTCCGTGAGAATGCCGCAAACTTTTTTCCCTTCAACGTAAACGTCGTTCACCCACTTGATCTGCGCATCAATTCCGCAGACCTGATGGAGCGCTTCGGCTACGGCGGCAGCAGCGGAAACCGTAACGAGACCGCTGTGACTCATGTCAAATTCCGGCTCGATAATTATGCTCATGTACATGCCGTTTCTCGGCGAGTGAAAGTTTCTTCCCAGTCTCCCTCTGCCGGCCGTCTGCTGATTTGCAAAGACAAGACTTCCGTGGTTTGCCTTCTTATCAAGAACCAGTTTTTTTGCCTGAAGATTTGTGGAGTCTGTAACGTCAAAAACGTGAATTCGTCCGCATGAATTTTTCATTGCACGGCAAAGCATTTCTTCAGATACCATTTCTGAAGATGACGTCAGAATATATCCCTTGTTTGTAACCGCTTCAATGCAGAGGCCTTCTTCGCGCAGTGCGTTGACGGCCTTCCAGATTGCCGCTCTGGATACGCCAAGTTTTTCAGACAGCTGCTCTCCTGAAAGATACTCTTCTCTATTGTCATGCAGTGCTTTTCTGACTTCGTCTTTTACAGCCATTTCATCCTCCGTTTACAATGTTTTAATTGTAAACCTTTTCGCTTTAATTGTAAACCTCGCAGGCTCATTCTTTTTATTTCACAAAACCTTCACAGAACCGTTCATAAAACATCATATTGACTTGCTACTATACAATTGCAGAAAGGAAGAAACCCTTCTGCAGATAGTGAAACATACCTCCTCACTAAAATAATGATAATAATGATGACTTACAAAGAATAAACCGGGGAAAGGGGCCCCGGTTTTTTCGTGTTATTTTATATCTTATTTCTGAACGGACAGTGCGTGTGGGTGCAGATATTGCACTCGCGATTGCACTTCGGTCTGCCGTCTTCAGCAAGCTCTGTGACTCCGCAGGAGCGGACCATTTTACGGTCGTTCAATGCTGCGTCGTCCATCATTTTTTCGCCTTCTTTTTTCGCCCATTCGAGCTCTTCCTTTTCGGCTTCTTCTTCTGTGATGAGACCGTAGTCGAGCTTGTAAGCGGTCATCTTGTAACCCTGCTCTTCGCACTCGAGAATGTGCTTTATCATCTCTTCGCGCTCTGCATCCTTTTCGGCCATCTCGGCAACTGCATCTGCGAGTGCTCCCTTCTGTGCTGCAGCACTCTTGATTCCCAGTTCGTTTTCTTCCAGCTTTACGAACTTGAATCCCAAAGATTTCTCAAGGAGCTTTATTGCGCCCTCGCGGTGCTTGACGCTGAGCACTCCCAGCGAAGCCATAATGTAGTCGTTGTCGACTGCGATTTTCGCATGGCTGGTCGGGAAGAGCTTGGTTCCTGTCTGGTCGTATTCACAGATGCGACTCATTATTTCCTCGCGGTGAGGAAGTCTTGTAAGAGCTCCGCCTGTACCAACTATGTACTTGACCGGTGTCAGATCCTTGCCCTCTGCAACGGTGCTTCTGCCACTAGGTCCGTATATGTATCTGATCTGGCCGGCGTGACGGTCTACTGCCTTCATGACAGCTTCCTCCGTCAGCATTTCCACCAGCTTGAATTCGTCTTCTGTCTTAGGAATTGCGACATAGCTTTCCAGTGTTGCGTCAGGATCAAAACCAGCCTCGGCTGCCTTTGCACGGAACTCTTCTTCGCCTATGGATTCGATAACCTTCATGCGGTTAACGTAAACGCCCAGGTCTCCTTCTACAGTTCTCTTGGCAAATGGTTCCGGCGCGGTCATTATTCTTGCCACATTGTCGGATTCCTTGCATACTGAATGAACGTCTGTAGTCGCTCCGCCAACGTCGATTACCATTACCTCGCCCAGGCAGTCGTTGAGCAGTTTTGTGCACTGCATTACTGCGCCCGGTGTAGGGACAATCGGTCCGTTTACCATGTCGCGAACGTGTTCCATTCCCGGCGCATTTGTGATGTGGTCTTCAAATGCATCCTGGATTACCTTACGGCAAGGTTCAACATTCATGTCGTCAATACGCGGATATACATTCTCTACGTTGTACAGCTTCACGTGCGGAAGTCCGTCGCGGTCTGCTTCTTCGTCTGAGAAAATGATTTCCATTTCTTCCTGGTTTTCGATATTGCCCGCATAGATAATCGGTGTCTTAAGTCCCAGTGCTCTGATTTTTTCTGCATTGTCCAGAGCTGTATCTCTTTCACCGTAATCCACACCACCTGCTATGAGAATCAGGTTCGGCTGTATTTCTTCTATCTTCCTGATATCGGTTCTTCTGAGTTTACCGGCTGTTACGAAATGGATAATGCCGCCTGCTCCCAGTGCCGCCTCTTTGGCAGCTCTGGCAGTCATGTCGTATACCAGTCCGTGTACAGTCATCTTAAGTCCGCCTGCAGCTGATGAAGTGGCAAGCATTTCATCATACTCCAGGCTGTCTATTCCCTTCTTCGCGCAGAGATCGTCTATTGCTCCCTGAAGGCCCACTCTTACGTCGCCTTCAAGCACGCTTGTCGGAGCCTGGCCCTGCGCCCAGAATTCAGGATTGTCACTATCTATATTCTTAAATGCATTTACTACTGTCGTAGTTGAGCCGATTTCGGCAACTAATACATCAACTTTCATATTCATTATTCCTTAAGTAAAAAAATGGACGTTGCGGGGGGCGTGAAGTCGACCTCCGCAGCGTCGGCGCTTGGTGAAACTGAGCTGGCACTTGTGCCTTGCGATAGTTGAACCTAGCACTGCTACGCGAGGACAGAGCGAGAGCGTTCGCCGGAACGCCCCCGCAATGTCCGGTTGGTTTGCTTTTGCACAAACTGAATAGTTTGCTTTTGCTTATTCAGCTTCAACTTCCGGTGGTTCTTCGCCTCTTCTTCTCATAGCTTCTTCAGCCAGGAATGTTGCAACGTCGATACCGTGTGAGTCTCTTCCGAAACCTTCGTCGATGCCTGTTTCGCGAGCTTCTTCAGGGATTACCTGAGTTCCGCCTGCAGCGATGATAACCTTGTCACGGATACCCTTTTCGACTGCCAGTTCGTTGATTCTCTTCATGTTCTTGTAGTGAACATTGTCATGTGAAATGATTGTTGATGCCAGGATAGCGTCAGCGTTAAGTTCTACAGCAGCGTCAACCAGTTTTTCTACTGGAACTGATGTGCCGAGGTAGTTAACCTTTACGCCCCACTTTTCGATTCCGCCGTGCTTGATGTTGATGATCTCACGGAGACCTACTGAGTGTTCGTCGTTACCAACTGTTCCGCATACAACTACCATTGGATGTTCTTCGAATTCCTTGTACAGAACTTCGTCTGTCTGGTGATGTGGTGGAGCAGGAATCTCGAGAGTTGAAGGATCGATATCGAATGGAACCTTACCCTTCATTTCTACTCTTGTTCCTTCTGCGTTCTGCAGAACTTCCTTACTGATTACAACAGGATCGTCAAGACCGAGCTTGTGGCCGATTTCCAGTGCAACTGCTTCAGCAGCTCTTGCGTGTGTAGGGATGCACATAGTCATCATTACAACGCCGTCTCCGCACCATTCCATTTCAGGAATGATAGCTTCGCCATCGTGGTACTTGGCAACCTTTTCGAGTCTTACGTTTACGTTGTCTTCTTCATCCAGTTCGTCGATGTAAACGATCTTGCTTCTGTCTTCGAATGTACATCCGCCGATGAGAGCTGCAGGATCTGCAGGGTCTCCGCCGTACTGTTCAACATTGTTGTTTCCGAAGTGAGCTGTTACTGGAGCCATGTAGTCATCTTCTCTTTCGAAGATGTATCCGTAGCCTACGCCGCCGTCAAGCTTTCTTGCGATGCCGTCGCCGTTTCTTTCAGGGTACTTTCCTGAGTCAACGAAGAATCCTTCTTCAACTGCCTTGAAGTATCCGCCTACTTCTACGAGTTCTTCCATGAACAGAAGTGCTCTTTCCTTGATGTATCTTGCGATCTCTCTCAGAGGACCATCCTTCTTCAGTTCAACCATTTCCATCAGACCGTCCATGCCGATCAGAGTCTGCTTAGCGTTGTCACATGCTTCGATGTTGTAGATGTGCCAAGGAACGTTTCTTCCTTCGTCAGGAGTGATTGTTGACTGAATGTCTGCTGAAGTCAGCTTTGAGATGAACATGTCCAGAACGTGAGTTACTGTAGCTTCTCTTGCTGATGAGCAGATGTACTTAGTGTTCTGCTGAGCTCTCATCTTGTATCTGCCGCAGATGTCACGAAGTGCTACTGCATATGGCAGGTCGTAGTACATGAGAGGTCCAGGTACTGCTGTTGGAGGTACTGTTGACAGTGAAATATTCTCTGGCTTGATACCTACCTTTTCTGAGAACAGTGAGTTGATTGAGTGCTGTACGATCAGTTCAGGCATTACCTTCCATGCATCTCTTGCTGTTGCATTTGCATTGTGTGCGCCGTCGATCTGGAGCATGTCTGCCCACTGCATTACTTTCTTTGATTCGCATGCATCTACGAATGATCTGATTGCGTTGATGTCTCTGTACAGAACGTTGTACTGAGGGTCCTGGTGAGCACCGTTAACGCCTTCTTCTGCGAACATTACAGCTACGTCAGGACCAGCTACGCCTGATACGTAGGAGTGATAGTTGATCGGACGACCAACTTCGTCTTCAATGATGTCGCAGG
>JAUNIQ010000180.1 GCA_030535275.1 Bacillota bacterium
TATTGGTAAGTAACGCCTTGACCACTTACCGTTTTGGTAGTACCATTTACCAGAGAGGAAATGCTTTGTGTCACTCCGCATGATCTCGGAAAGACGAGGTACATGTGAACCTTAGAGAGATACGAATCAATCGCAAACTGAAAGTCCAGGAAGTATCAGACTATCTGTGCTGCTTGCCCTCGGTTTATAGTCGTTACGAGAGTGGAAAGAGAGAGCCGTCGTTGGATATCTTGATGAAACTCTCCAAACTGTACCATGTTTCCGTGGATTACCTTATCGGGAACAACGCAGTCATTGACACGAGCATAACCCCCAATGAGATCATTATGGTTGAGGCAATGCGTCAGGCGGATGAAAGAGCCCGCCAGGATGCGCTGACGATTCTCCGGCAACATATAGTCACTAAATAACAAACAGAGAGGTGCAGAGTGATATAGAGCTTTGCCCTCTTGGTTCTAAGGAAGCACCGCAGGTAACTGTGGTGCTTCCTTTTAGGCCGCAAGACCGCAAGGCCGCACTCATTTTTGTTGGTCCGAAAAGTGCGGTCTTAAAAGTGCGGACTTAGGTGCGAGAATTGCCAATTTGGCATTGCTTCCGCACTCTTTTTGCCAAAACGGCGATGGAAGCAATAATTCGCCATATTTATAGTATGTAGTATGACTGGGCTCTCGCTGTCACCGGTTCAAAAGAAGTGCGAGGTTAAGATGGATCAGGAAATCTATGATTATTATTCCAATGTCCGGCCCAAAAATGTGGAATGGTTTTGGTATCCCTACATCCCGCTAGGCAAGCTGACCGTATTACAGGGGGATCCCGGTGATGGGAAATCGACATTTGTACTGAACCTGATTGCACTTCTAACGAGTGGTCGGCCTATGCCAGATGGCTATGTTTGCCACTGCACCCCGGTTGCTATATATCAATGTGCAGAAGACGGAAAGGCAGATACGATAAAGCCCCGCCTGGAACAGGCAGGGGCAGACTGTGATAGGGTTGCGTATATCATCGAAAACGATATTGCTCTTACATTAGAGGATGGACGAATCGAAGAGGCAATACAGTCGACTGGAGCTAGTGTGTTCATTGTTGACCCGATACAAGCGTTTATTCCACCTGATTCAGATATGCAGAGCGCTGCAAAGATGAGGACAATCTTAAGGAAACTAGCAAATATGGCTGAGAGAAATCGGTGTGCAGTCATTCTGATCGGACACATGAATAAGGGAAGTGGAACGAAGTCTCTTTATCGCGGTCTGGGTTCAATAGACATCGCTGCCATAGCAAGAAGTGTGCTGATGATTTCCAGAGATGATTCCGATCCGGGCTTGAGATACATGCTTCCCATTAAATCCAGCCTTGCAGCTGAAGGGCCAGCAATAGCTTTTTCTTTTAGACCTCAGGGTGGACTCGAATGGCTGGGTAGATATGAAATCAACACATCAAAGCTTAAAGATAGTATCACAGTAAAAACAAGCAAGAGGAAAAAAGCGCGTTCAGTAATTGCCAAGCTCCTGGAAAATGGC
>JAUNIQ010000076.1 GCA_030535275.1 Bacillota bacterium
GGACTGATTGGCCTGGCTGTCAGCATTGCCGTTGGTTTCACTGAAGCCCAGGCGATTGTAGAGGGCAATTGCGAATTCCGCAAGCTCTTCAGCTGCAGCCGTGAGGATTGCCTTTGCATGAGGGTCGCCCGCCTCGTAGAGCATCTGGCAAACCGGCGCCAATGAAGCAATCTTCGTTCTGTCCAGATTCCACTCCTCGACAACGCGGGTTACAATCTGGTCGTCCGTGCGCAGGCTCAGGGTATTGCGAACCGCATTGTAGAGAGCGGTCTTCTCGTCGCGCCCATCGCTCTGGCGCTGGAACTCCTTGATCAGGTTCCAGCCGATCCAGTAACCGCTGCCCTCGTCGCCACCCAGCACATGGTGCCATCCGCCGCAGCGCTCGTAGTCGCCTTTGTCGTTAATGCCGCAGCCAACCGAACCGGTGCCTGCAATGATATTGATTCCCGGGCGGTTGCCCAGTGCGCCCGCCAGCGCATTTTCACAATCATTGCCGATTCCGAAAGGCACCTCGCCCATGCCGTCCTTGACAGCGGCACGGATTCGCGGCGCGTCATTAATCACATCGCCGTATCCGGCAATGCCAGCGAAAGCGTATGCGATATCCGCAGGGGTGATAGCCGAACCGTCGCTTGCCTTTGCGCCGTCGGCTGCCTTTGCGCCATTGGTTACCTTGAAGACGCCGTCTGCCATGATTGCCGACAGCCCGTCGTAACCGCACTGCAGATAGTGGCAGGCCGGGCCGATGTATTCATTTATTACTTCCATCTTCTCGTTTGCCAGGGTGAACTTGGTTTTCGTTCCGCCCCCGTCGATTCCCAGATAGTATTTCATGTTGGTTCTCCTTATTGGTTGGTTTGGTTTTGCGTGATTCTATAAAAATGCAAAACCAAGGCTTGTATTTTATTGAAATATAGAATTTTAGAGTTTGTTGTCCCTAAGGTTCTATAAATATTGCAAAATTGATACAAATACTTGAGGTTTTATAGAATATCAATTTTCAATTCTATAAAACAATGAATATGTGCTTGAATATTGCCAATAATATAGAATGAAAAATTGCATTACGTCGAAGATTCTATAGAGTGGCCTGTTTGGGGACATTATACGGCGTTAATATAGAATTGCCCCACATAATGCCCCTATCTCCTCAACGATTTCCTCTCCACCAGCTTTGTCGGGAAGAAGATTCGCCTGATTGAGCTGTTTTTTTCGTGCTGCAGCTGGAGCATCCTCTCTACGGCCGATTTGCCGATGTCCGCCGTCGGAACTTCGATGGTTGTCAGTGGCGGCACCATGTGCGAGCTCAGGTCGATGTTGTTGAAACCGATGACGCCCACGTCGCGAGGGCAGCGCTTGCCCATGGCGTAGAGGGTGCCCAGCACAACGGATGCCAGAGAGTCACTGCCGGCGAAGATTGCATCTGGCGGATTGTCCATTGCCATGAGTTCTTCAGTCTGTCGTTTGCAGACGTCCAGATCCCACTGGCAGTCCTTGACCAGATCCTCGTCGTATTCGATTCCCTGGCGGCGGAGCATTTCTCTATAGGTTACCGCTCTGATCGTATCTTCCAAAGGCAACCTCGACGTGCCTCCGCTTATTATGCCGATCCTCCTGTAGCCTCGATCGATTAGGGTATCCATGACCTGCCAGGTTGCGGTGGTGTGGTCAAAGCCTATGTTATCGAAGTTGTATTCCGGCTCGTCGTTATCAATGAAGACGATGTGAGGAATGTGCGCCTGTAGCGTGGTCATCACGTTCGGTGCAACGTGTTCCATGAGGAAAACGCCGTCCAGCTCCGAGCCGATGAACTCCTGGAGAATCTGCGGATCTTCAAGCTCGTTGTAGGACTTGGAGATTGCAATTGTGGCATTGCTGGTTTTGCATGCCACCTCCATTGCCTGGAGAATTTCCATGAAGAACGGGTCGGAATATTTCTCGGAGGTGTCCGAGAGGACGCAGCCGAAGCGATACTGGTTTTGCTCGTGAATTGGGATTTCGTATTTCAGCTTGCGCACGGCCTCCATTATTTTTTCTCTTGTTTCTTCTTTGGCGCTGAAGACCGGGTCCCCGGAGAGAACCCTTGACACCGTTGCGATTGAGACGCCTGCTTCCTTTGCCACTTGTCTGATTGTAGCCACTATTATAGGCCTCCTTGCCTTTGCATTGCTGTTGCAGTGCCTTGTTTAGTAAACATTATAATGCTGTTAAGCCTGGGTGTCAATATTACTAACTTTCTGAAAATACTTGAAAAATAGGCACTTATAAGGCTTGTGTTTTGCTTTAGTGTAGCATATAATTGAAGAACATTAAAGGACAAATTAACAGTTTGTTTACTAAACAAAGGAGTAAAATAGATGAGAAAGTTTACATTCATAGGCGCCGGCTCGCTGGAATTCACAAATGAGCTGGTGCGAGACCTGATGACCTTTCCGGCATTTGATGACTGCGAACTCATGCTCATGGACATCGACGAGAAGAGGCTCAGTTATGCCAAGCGCGGCGTTGAGAAAATCGTTGCTGCCGGCGGACATCACGCCACAGGATGTATTCAACAACCCGGCCAACCTGTTCGTTGCAGGCTTCATCGGAATGCCGCAGATGAACTTCTTCAGAGACTGCGCACTGACAGTTAATCCGGCCGGTGGTGTGGTTGGCTCTGATGGTGTTGTCGATGATGGCTATGGAAATGCCAATGACGGTGACGGTTCCATTGGCGAAGGAACTTATAGTGTTGAAGTCCTCGGCACCGAATACCCATTGACTGCGAGACGGAGGAGAGTCTGTTGTTCTAGGGAAAACGGGTGGTCTTGGTTTTGCATAAGGAAAAGCGGAGCAACGGTGATTACCGTTGCTCCTTTCATTGCTAGATTCTATAAAATTCTCTAAAAGATTTGCTTTATAGGTGAAATTATAGAATTATCTGGGCCATTATGAAATTGCTTCTATAAAACAACAAAAAACAAAGCAATAATTGAGCGAATTATAGAATCGCAACTTTTAATTCAATAAAGCTATTAGAATAGCGGCAAAAATAGGCTAGAGTATAGAATGAAAAAAGGACGATATTTAATAATTCTATAATTTTGAAAAAAAGATGTGGGTTTTAATGCACTTTATAGAATCCTATGCTATGAGGCTAAAATATTATCAATAATTTGCATAATACGTTCGCGATTGCGAGTGTCAGCTTCAAAAGACAAAAACACATTTCGACCGATTTGCATGTCTTCAGCATTGTATGCTCTAAGTCTTTCAATATTTGATTTTATATAAACATCAAGATCCATGCGACCAAGATGTTCAAGAATAATAAGACGACCATCAATCGTCATTATGACGAAGTCAGGGTGAAACACTCTATGATCAAGAATCATTTCAGGTTCATATCTGTAAGGAATGCATAGTTCTTCAAGTACGTTGCCAATAAATCGCTCGGATTTGCTACGCATGTAAACACCCCCGTTTGTCTTAAATTTTAGATCTTCTCTACGCTTTTTGCTCTGACTATGAGGGTTGATTGCCCAATTGTATTGTTCAGGGGTAAAAATAATACGACGAATATCCAGATTGATTTCCTGATAAGAGTCCAGGAGTCCTTTAAGTTTTTTACGCCAAAGGGATTCATTTGTCTCACGTAGTGCGTCGTATTTCAAAGATAAATAGTCATGTCTAGCCAATGCATATATTCGATCTGGATTGGAAGTGATTCCCTTTTGAGTTTTGCCATTCCATTCCCAGAAATAGATTTTCCCATTTTTACTATACCACCGCAGCGGATGCGGGCAGCTTTTATCCAAGGCCTTTAATTCTTTTAGCAGGCACTTTTCTTTCTCCATTTCGCGTTGGTGATACCAACCGGTTACGTTCTGCGCAGAGGTCGGGAACACCATCATTTCATAATCATATTTCATAATTAATCTCCTTTCCCAATTTCCAGTTATAACCAAATAATAGATATATTTCCATTATTTGTCAAGGGCATAAATCGTCGGTTTGGTACCTCTTTTTGTCGGGTTTTGTTATAATATTTATATGGTGGATAGAAGAAGCAAAAGCAATACTCGGCGTCGCAACAGAAAACAGAAACAGATAAAACGAAGAAGCGCTTTTAAGGTAGTAAGATTTTTTGTTCTGGTGGCACTGATAATTGCACTGCCCATAATTGCGTTTAATATTATGGTTCACACGAACGGACATCATCTGCCCTTAGTTCGGAAGTAAAGTCTTACGAGGATACGATTAAAGAGTGTGCTGACAAATATGGCAGCGAAAAACGGCACAGACGGCTACGGCGATCCGCAGTATGTTGAACACGTGCTAAGGTATTATAAATATAAATAAGGAGGCGCGAAATGAAACAGGTAGAAATCATTTCCGGAGACTACAGATTTGTAGCAAATCTTCTTACAGAAGAAGCACCGAAAACATGTGAGGTTTTCGAGAAGATGCTTCCGTTAAAGAGTGAGTTCATTCATGTGAGATGGAGCGGTGAAGGAATATGGATTCCTTACGGCGATACCAGGACGGGACTGGATTACGAGAATCACACATCACATCCGGCAAAAGGCGAGATGCTGCTTTACCCGGGTGGAATAAGCGAGATGGAAATAATCATGTCCTATGGCAGATGCTGTTTCGCCAGCCAGTACGGACAGCTGGCAGGCAACCATTTTCTCACGATTGTAGAAGGCCTGGATAAGGTATATGAATTCGGCCGCAAGGTTCTTTATGAGGGAGCACAGCCGATTGAAATCAAACTGATTGGATAGTATTGAAACGACAAAGGGGGAGAGTGCCGTGTCAAACTGCATCATACCCGAAAACATTAATAAAACCGGATTCGTGACCGCAGCGTTTTCGTTGCGAAATCCGAGCGAAAAACTCTACTTCAGAGAGGGCGAAGATTACGATGAAATCGTGGAAAACAATCGCCGTTTTCTGGAGCGGTTTGACCTGAGTGTGGACAGGCTTGTGACTGTAAATCAGAAGCACACAAACAATGTTCACGTGGTGAGCGAGGCGGATGTCGGCTGCAGTCTGAAGCGGGACAGAATACTGGACACCGACGGAATGGTAACGAATATTCCAGGCGCGGTTCTGGTTATCGACGTCGCGGATTGTGCGGCAATTTATCTGGCAGATCCTGTTACAAAATCAATAGGGCTTTGCCATGCAGGTCGCAAGGGAGCGCTCAGCAAAATCGCGCTGGAAACCGTGAAAAAAATGAGTGAAAATTTCGGTGCGGATCCGGCGAATATTGTCGCATGGATTTCGCCATGCATCTGCAGAAAATGCTACGAGGTCGGACCTGAAGTTGAAGAAGAAACATGGGAACTCTGGGGCGAAGATGCCAGGGATATTCTGTGGGAAAACATTCACATCGGACGCGTGCATTTTGATCTGAAACTCGCCAATGAACTGGTTCTTCGTGAGGCGGGAATTCGCAGAGAAAATCTGCTGGCTTCGAGAGAGTGCACCTGCTGTGACACGAGCAGATTTTACTCCTTCAGAGGCGATGGAAAAATCATAAATGAGATGGGCGCATACTTCGCAATTAAGAATGAATGAAGGTAGAAAAATAACGCCCGATTAATGATGAAAAACAATGAGCAAATCAAACACTAACAAGACAAATGTAATGAGAATTCTGGACCAGAAAAAAATCACTTATACGGCCCATGAATATGAGAGCACGGGAGCCATCAGCGGCACCGAAGTTGCGGCTGCCCTGGGGCAGGATGAGCGGCAGGTTTTCAAGACACTTGTTGCCACCAGTCACTCGAAGCAGCACTACGTTTTCATGGTGCCGGTAACCGGTGGACTGGACCTTAAGAAAGCCGCAAAGGCAGCCGGAGAAAAGAGCATCGAAATGATAAAGGAAAAAGAACTGCTGCCACTGACCGGCTATGTTCACGGTGGCTGCAGTCCGGTTGGAATGAAGAAATTCTTCCCGACATTTATCGACGAAAGTGCGGCGGAATTTGACACCATAATGTTCAGCGCAGGGAAGATCGGTTACCAGATTCAGACCGGCGTGGAGGAGCTTGCCAAGGTGATAAATTTCACTCTGGCAGACGTAAAAACAGAGGAGTAAATCATGTCAATTGTTTACGATTATTTTGGAGGATTATACATAAACCTGACGAACAAATGCCCGAACGCATGTGAGTTTTGCATCAGGAATTATACCGACTCGCTGGGCGATGCGGACAGCCTGGTTTTGAAAGAAGACCCTACTGTTGAAGAGGTGAAAGCCGAGCTCAGAAAGTGGGATGTCAACAGATATGAAGAGGTGGTTTTCTGCGGTTACGGAGAGCCGACGGAGAGACTTAAGGACCTGCTGGAACTGGCAAAATTCATCAAGGCAACATGGGGCAAACCGATCAGGATAAATACCAACGGACTGGCCGACTTGATCTGGGGAGAAGAAACATGTCCATGGCTTGAAGGGATCATCGATATGGTTTCGGTCAGCATGAACGAAGCGGACGCCGAAAAGTACAATGCACTCTGTCATCCGCGCTTTGGTATGAAGTCGTATGATGCAGTAATAAAATATATTCAGGACGTCAAGAAGTACGTTCCTCACGTGGCAACATCGGTGGTCACATCAGCCATATCAAGGGAATCCATAGAGGCCTGCCGTGCAAAGGCAGCCGAACTTGACGTTAATTTCAGATTGCGTTAGAATCAATTTGTACATTAACATAATATAAGTAGGAAAAAGGTGGAAATTCCACCTTTTTTATTGTATAATTTTAATATCTATAAAATAAGATAGGTATGCTATAAACTAAATTTGACAAGGATAGAATTGACCCAAACAAAGAAATAAGTGCAGGGAGAAATAACAATATGACTATCACAATGATAATAGCTATCATTGCTGCGGTGATATTCGGTGTTTTCTGCTTTTTGTGCGTCTATTTTCTTTCGAAGAATCTGAAGGATAATCAGAAGAGCGAAGAGCGAATGAAAACACTGGAGTATAAGATGGGTCTCATGGGAGAACTCATCAACCAGAAGAGCGACATGCTCGCTCAGAGGATGACAGAGCATGAAAACATTCTGGAATCCGTTAAGATTGCGGAAACCCCAAAGGAGGAACCGGCAGTTGAGGAAGTCGACGATGGGGAAAGCATAAGCCTGGATGAATTGTTCGGGACTGGAGCTTTTGAGGACGACTTCGAAGATGTACTCATTGAAGACTTTGAGGATATACTCGTCGAAGACGAGGAAGAGCTTCCGGTACAGCCAGCAGTTCAGATTGCACAGCCGGAGCCGGCAGTGATGGCAAAGCCGGAAGCACCTGGTGCACCACCGCCACCAGCAAAGCCTGTTGAACCGGCAAAGCCGATAGAACCGATAACACCGCCGCCGAACATAGAGGAAAGATACGAAGTGGGAAAGAGCGGCAAAAAATATTCATTCTCAGAGCTTGAACAGCTCATAAGAGAATAAACAAGAAAACTAGAGGAGGAACCTAATGTTTTGTAGTAAGTGCGGAAAAGAAATTGTAGACGGCTCAAGATTCTGTAGCTTTTGCGGAGCAGTGCTGGCAGAAGCGCCACAGGCAGTGCAGGAGACCCCTGCAGCACCGGTAAGTCCTGAACCGGTAGCAGAAATCAGAAAACCTGTTTACGAGAACATCGCGTGGGACGTAAACGGATACCCTGATGCAGACGTTGTTCAGAAGACCGAGGACATCGATTTTAACTGGAATGCAGACCCGAAGGATATCAGAGACAGATACACCAAGGGGCTGTCAATGCAGGAGAAGGTTGAGGTAAATGCAAAGGCAGACCTGGCCGTTGAAGATGTTATCCCGGCAGCACCGGAACCGGTAGCACCTGTAGCTCGTGAAGAACTGAGCCCATCAGAAAAGGTTGACAAGTTCTACACTTTCAGCAAGAAGAACGAAGAGTTCCAGCAGCTGCTCAACAGAGAATACGATAAGATCAGAGGCGCCGGAGCAATTGGTCACGAACAGACTGAAGCTGACAGAGCTGCAGCAGAAAGATTTGAAACAAGACCTGAGAATCCTTCAATGGAAGCATTCCTTGAAAGAGAAGGACTTAACAAGATATATGAACCGAAGGCAGTTGAAAGCGACGTGCTTCAGAGAATAGAGGCACAGGACCGCAAGAGAGAAGAAGAAAGACTGGCTGAGGAAGCAAGACAGAAGGCTCTTGAAGAAGAGAGACTTAAGGCAGAAGCTGAAATGAAGGCTGCTGAGGAAGCAAGACTTGCAGCTGAAGAAGAGGCAAGGCGCCTTGCAGAAGAAGAAGCAGCAAGAATTGCAGAAGAAGAGGCAAAGGAAAGAGCTCTTGAAGAAGCAAGAATCAGAGCTGAAGAAGA
>JAUNIQ010000077.1 GCA_030535275.1 Bacillota bacterium
AGAGGTTTCTTTTTATTCAATTGACGTTATTTCTGAATTACAGGAATGCTCCTCAATCTATGTTGTCAGATGATCGCTTTCCGGTAAATTTCCAACGGCAGCGCCAGCATTTCCATGATCTTCAGTTCATCCAGTGCATCGCGCCAGCCGTTATGCTTTTCCATGTATCCGCGGTTGCCGGAGAGCATCCTGTAAATAGACTCTACTCCGTAATCGCTTTTCAGTCTTCCGGTTTTACAGCACAGCGCTGTATCCGGGATTCTGTCATTAAACTGCCTGTATGCCGCGATCTTCATGATGTCGTGCCATCGGAAATCGCCAAACTCAGGCATGTGCCTTTTATCAAACAAAGCATTGTACGCGAAAATGCTGTCTACGGAATTTGACTCCAGCCACTCCCGCAGATCTGCTGCCATTTCATGTCTTGCCGAGATGATCTCCTTTGGGAGTCCGCGCATGTGAAGAACACCGGAGTACATTCCGCCGCGACGAAATGCCGGATCTATCAAATAATATCTGCTGTCGATCACGGAATAATCTCTTCCGTCCGCGATCACTGCGCCGATGGACATCACCTCATCGATCCAGGTTGTTTCCGTATCGATCACAACAATTCGACTCATAGCTCTTTATAACTTCCCCTGTCCTGCCTTAATGATTCTGTCGACTGGAACTGCAATCTTCTCTCTTACAAATAATAGCACAGACAAATGAAGGTATAAATTCAATTCGCTGAGTACGCCGAGATCCTTTCCGGAAAAAAGGCTGCCTATACCGAATACCGCAAAGTCCGTGATGAGGCACAGGAGCTGGCCATTGCCGAGAGAAATATCGCGTCCCTGTATGAAGCAGAGCGACAAGATGAGCAGGATCGGCAGCCAGAAGAAAAAACCCATTAACCAAACCAGGAGAAGAACAGCCCTCACATTCAGGGTCGTTCTTCTCCCGTCTTTTTTGAATTCAGCCGTCCAGTACCCGGTATCCGGCACGGTCCAATGCTTTAATCGCTTTCCTGTAATCCTTGTCTTTGACCAGCACGTAATCTGTGTTATAGGTTGAAATCGCGAAGATGCCAATCTCTGCTTTGGCAAAAACAGAAGACAACTCCGCCAGTATGCCGATCAATGAGAAATCCAGCTGACCGCAGATCCGGAACATCTTCCATCCGTCTGACCTGTCAAGGGTGCTTTCAGGGACCTTGCTTACCGGGCATACAAGGGATTTTTCCTCATCTGTCCTTCCTGTAAAGACAAACGGCTGATCAATATCAATCCCTTTATAGTTCTCCACCTGACATATGCTGAATGTCTCCGGAATCACCTGCAGCTGTAAGGATTCTTCTGTCTCGTCCTCGTTTTCTTCCGGAATGTTCTTCACCGACAAATCAAATTCGCCGCTTCCGAGATGTGAAACTTTTTCAGAAAACGGAAGTGAAGGATCAATGCCCATCTCTTCCCATGTGGTTCCGTAAGGAGCGCCTCCGGAGGTGTACCCGGCTATGAACGCAAACCGGTCATTACAGGATTCGCCATACAGTTCATCCAGGACCATCTGCCGGCGCTGATCCTTAGTAAGCTTCTTTTTCTTTGCCATATCTTATTCCTTTTACCCGCCTCCAGCGTGATTTTTCCAGTTCTATACTCCTGCAATCAGACAAATAATGAATCCTGCTGAAGGGGCAGTATCAGCGTTTCGCAGAAACGCGCAGCCACACGAAGTGCGATCTTTAAGGGCTTGGGATATCCCAACGAGTCCGTCCCGATGGAAACCCATCCATCGGGATACTGCTCGCCAGGTTTGTCCCGAATTCGGTATAAACTGGGTTATCCCGAAAAACATGTTATCCCGAATTCTCCCCATGAACCGCTTTGTTAAGCGACTTCCGTTCGGATTCTTCGGGATAACACTTTTTACATTTCAAGCTTTGAGTGGAAAAACACCGCCTACTCCGGGCAAACTTTCGGGATAATAATGCTCATCAAAGACCATACAGTCTCCGAAGCAGGTCTTCATCCGATACGGTGTACTTCGGAACTATCGTTTCTGCGGTTTTTGATCCCATCGCTCTTTGAATAGCAGTACGTTTTGCTTCAGTGTCAGCATAAGCATAGATTTCAGTCGTCTCCAGATTGGAATGGCCTAACCACTGGGATACCATCGTAAGGTCCATCCCGTGTTGATAAAGATGCATCGCTCTGGAGTGTCGCCAGAGATGGGGATGTATGTTATCCGGCACATCTGAACACAGTGCCTTGGCTGGCTCAACATACTTTCTCAGACGGATTCTGGCTGTATCATCGTTGACAGGGGCTCGTATACCTTTCCGTATCACATAAAAAAGATACTCTCTGGATTCTATCGACTCGTTCTCATGAAATACGGAAAGATAGTTCTTCAGATGTGCTACTGTGTCTTCCATCAGCGGAACAATTCGTACTTTCCTTCCTTTCCCGAAGAGGGTCACTGTCGGTGCTTTCCCAAGCTTTAAATCGCAGAGTCTGACATTCAGCACCTCCTGGATCCTGGCACCGGTATCGTAAAGAAAAATCATAAAGACCTGATCACGTAGCCCTTCACGGGTTCTGGTATCCGGAACCTTCAGCAATGCGGCTATGGCATCCTCGCTCATGTAATCCAGTTTAGGAAAACGAACTACCTTTTGGATCTTTATTGCAGCCAGTTCACTGGAAAGACTGATGTATTCCGGCCGGCATGCGGAAGCATAGTCTATAAAGGCTCTGACAGCGGCAAGTCGATTGTTCTTTGTCGTTACAGCCGCCTTTTTCTTTTCCGTCAGCCAGGCGAGATATCCGTTAACGGCCTCTCTGCTTATCATTTCAAACGATACTTCCGTTATTCGGACACGGTTTTCCTCAGAAAGATATTTCAGGAACTGATTCCAGACAGAACGGTAGGCTTTCACCGTGTTTGGACTGCACTTCCGCTGGTTCGGAAGGTAGATGATCAGGAAATCCCGAAGGAGTGAAAACAAGGTCTCGTCTTTTACTCTTGCCATAACTCAACCCTCGGTATCATATTTCTCATGCTTTCCCAATCAATGCCTGCGGATTTCACCAGATTCTCCGGAAGCAGATGAATGTAATAAGCGGTTGCATCGATCTCACGATGCCCCATGTACGTTCTCAGATAAGGGAGCCGGGAACTCAGGTCTTTCTTCTCATCAAGCCACTGATTCAAAACAGTGGTGGCAAAACGATGCCGGAGGTCATATACTCTAACTGCGGGGAGAAGATCTTTGGGAGTGTCTGGCTTTGACAGGGCGAAGCATTCTTTGAACTTTTCCTGCATCGAGGCGGCAGACCAGCATCTGCCGCCGTCTTTCGGAAAGAAGAATACATTCTTGGGATATTTAGCGTCCCTGATAAGGGCGTACTTTCTGGCAAGACGAAGCATGTCTTCTGACATAACGACCGTCCTACTTTTATGCCACTTGGAATCGACGATGCGGACTTCTCCGATTTCCAGATCTACGTTTTCTCTCTTCAATCTCGTTCCTTCACCGGGACGCAGTCCACAGGTGAAGATCAGCCGATAGTAAGTACTCAGAAGCACCTGAAGAAAACTGTCGCCGCCACACGGATAGGAATCAATGGCTTTAAACAGTGCAGTCAGCTCTTCATCTGAAAACAGATAGGGAATAAATACCCGTATTCCCGAAGTGAACTTTTCCGGCAGATAGTAAGCATTCCGACCTGTCTTCCTGAGATAGTCAGCCAGTGTTCTGGCGAAAGCAGCTCTGCTATGGATGCTGCTGTTGTTTTCCTCGTCATACGCAGGCTTAATCCAGCTAAGGACCAGTGCTTCCGTCAGTTCTGCATCCTCGGGATAGTTTTCAAAACAGAATCGGTCAAACTGCCTCGCCCTGAAGAGATACGTCTTTTCTGAGAAGCTAAGTGCTACTTTCATATCGATCATCTGATCCAGCTCGGCAGCAAAGTTGCTTTTAAATCCTCTGTTCATAATAATGCCTCTCTTTCCACTGGAATCAATCGAAAATCCAAAGCGCATTCTCTGAGATTTTCCACGTCCAGCGACAGGTACTGCCGGGCAGTCAGGGGATCGTCATGCCCCAGGATCTGAGAGATAGTAGACAGCGAAGTACCGGTAACCAGAAGTTTCTTTGCCAGACGGCGTCGAAGCCCGTGAAACCCTTTCCCATCGAAAGCTTTTCGCTCGATACCGGCTTTTTTCTGATAGGCAATAAACATAGAACCAATGCTTGCCGGGTCCGTGAGGGCAACTTTCGGCGGACTGATACGCAAGAATACTTCCGGACAGTCCAAATGAGGCCGTGCATTCAGGATGTAGTCCTGAAGAGCTTCCCCAACATCTTCAGTTAAAGGCATGTACACCATTTCACCTGTCTTCTTTTGAGGAAGCTGGATCTGACCTCGCCTCCAGTCGATATCTCTCAGCTTCAGCTTCATGATATCGCAGGCACGAAGCCCTGTGTTAGCAGCTAAAAGAATGATAGCCTTGTTCCTTTTCCCGGCTTCTGTTTCTGTATCAATCACGGCGAGAATCCGCTCCAGTTCTTCATCTGTCACGTAAGACTGGATCGGATAATCGCGGTAAACCTTGTAGCTGAACAAACCTTCCGCATCCGGAACTGTAAGGTCAGTCGTCTTCAGAAAGCTGTAGAAATACCGGAGATAAAGCATGATGTTATGCAGACTTGCCGGTTTTACAGCTGCAGCCGTATCGGAGATAAACTCCCGGACCATATCCAGTGTGATATCTTCAATGCGGAAAATCCCTCTGTTCTCAAAGTGGTGGAAATATCTCCGCAGGACCCACACAACATCATCCCTGGTGTTTGGACCATAATTCTTCCAGGCGATGAATTCGTAAAGCAGGTGCTCATTGTCAGGACTGATCTCATACCGTGTACCGCGTCTTGGTGTGTGGATGTGAAATGTTCCCGTCAGGTAGAATTCATTCATCCGATGGGCATAGGTCCTTACTCGTGAAAAAGCATCTGCACCTAAAGTGCCTTCCTCAAAGCGTTTCGCATGTTCATCTACGACCTGTTGTGTTATAGCAGGGTCGTACCAGACATACCCGTGCCGATCGTAGTAGATAGCAAACTTCCTGAGTCGAGGGATGAAATCACACCAGATGAATGTCTCGCTGAAGCCAAGGCGCCTGGCTTCGAGCCCCATCCGGGTAACCATCTCATGGACAGCAACCTTCTCTGTGCTCATAAAAAGCCTCCTTTCTGATTCGCAGACTGTTCTGCAGGATCATTATCGAAGACTCAATCATGTATTACCAGAAGATTATCCCGAAAGTTGACAGGAGATTCATTCCTAAAACAAATCTGAAGCGTCGCCACAGAAAAAGATTATCCCGAAACATTTTCAGGAAAGCCTCTCATAAAAAAGGTTCCTGTTTCTGTTTCGGGATAATACATTTTTCGGGATAACGCAAAAGTTGTCAAAAGAACATTTTAGATTTTTTCATTATATGGTACGTATTATTTGTTCGCTGATTCCTTTAATAATCATAATTTCCTTTCCTCGTCTTTCGATGTATTCTTTATGACTGTTCCTATCCTAATATCTTTAATACCATCATCACTTAAACCAAAAGCAGGAGCACTTATCGTGTAAAACCGACTTTCCATTAGATGTTAAGCCTCTCTGATTTATTATGTTTGCGATATTTAGGACAGCCTGATCCTTTGGTTCTGCTGTGAATGGTTGCTTCCCACTCATGCCCGCATACTTTACACTTCCACCAGGCTTTCTTCCCGCTTCCAGGGAGAAAGCATTCGGGCTGCAAGCCAGTATTTTTTGAATAGTCCCATTCTCTGACCAGCTCTGGATAAAGAGTTCTTAAATCATTGACTCCTGCTTTTGGAACACGACCACTGCAGCACGGACAGCCGACTCCTTTACTCCGATTTAGCGGAGATGCTTCCCATTCGTAACCACATCTGGAACATAACCACCATACTTTTTTAAATCTTTTTTCTGTTATGTCCCAAGGGGTCAGGTCACCGTTCTTCACAGGATGCCATTCTTTAGCCAGGGTCGGATTGTTTTCAGCTAAAGCCCCTTTTTCCCTGACCTTCATTTTTGTAAAAGACCTTCCGCGTTTTATCTTACTGCATTCCGGACAGCCGCTGTTCCTTTTTCCCCCTCGCTGTATAATCGTTGTTCTCCACTCATGCCCGCATTCTCTGCATTTCCACCAGGCGTAATCGTTTGAATTTACGCCAAACATATCCGGAGTAAGAGCACCGTTTTTTTCATAGTTCCACTCAGCTACCAGATCAGGCCTCAGCTCTTTCAATGAATTGGAGATGGGCGCCAGATATTTCCGTATATCATATTCATCTCGTTCAATATCGACTGATACCCTGCTATTGACATTGAACGGATTTTTTCTGGTCCACATATTCGATTCACTGTCAATAGAATCAAGAATCGCCTGGATGACCTTCTGTAGTTCTTTTTTATTTCGCCGCTTTCTTATAACATAAACAGCATCTGCCACGTCACGCCAATCATTATCGCTATTCTCTTTAACACGAATAAGGGTGATTCCGTTTTCCCGGCAGATATCATACTTTGTTATTTCCCTAACATGAACTTCATCAGTACGGTGCCAAAAGGCTCCGTCAAACTCGACTGCAAATCGAATGGAAGGCACATAAATATCAAGTTCCATGCCGTTATTGAATATGCCTTTGTATCTGTTTAGCGCATCGGGATATAGTTTTTTATATAATAGAATATTGCCTGTTCCGGAAAAGATGTCAGCCGTCCTTCAGCACAAAACGGACAGCCGGTACCATCTGCCCGATCATGGACTGATGCAAGCCACTCATGACCATACCGACATTGCCACCAAACTTTCTTCCCATTCTTTTTTGAAACGTCTGTAGGTTTCAGATCACCGTTTTTTTCTGGATGCCATTCCTTTGCCAGTTCTGGATAAAGAGTTGCAAAGTCATTAACACCTTTAACTGTTTTATGACCGGAACACACCGGACACCCCGCATTGCGTGACACTTTCTTGTGAACTGTCATTTCATAAGAGTGTCCCTGTGGGCAAGTCCACCACACTTTCTTATTGGATTCCTTGGTAACCTCATCAGGTCTGATGTCATTCCTTTCAAAATCCCAGAACTTTAAAAGGTCCGGGTATGCGGAAGCAAAGTCATTAAACCCGGCCTCTACCCTATGACCGGAACAAATGGGACACCCATAATTCCGAACCGCTTTCAGATTGACCTGCATCTCATAAGAATGCCCCTTTGAGCATTTCCACCACACCGCTCTATCTGAACCTGGGCTGATGGTGCGTGGATTCAGAGTGTTTTTCTCTGTGTCCCATTCCTCCATCAAACTCCAAGATTCGTAAATCGACGTTTTTATTTTTCTTCCTGCAGACATAGTGAATTCATTCCGTATATTGAAACCGATCTTTCAGTTCTCGTTGAACGATGGAGCCACATCTCCATATAGATTGTCTATCTCTGGTGTTCTGATTGTCCAAAAACATGGTCCCGATACTTGTCCTCAAGTTTTTTCTGCTCCGCAAGAATATTCACAGCTTCCTTCAGCCGCTCGATCTTAAGTCCTCGTTTTCTGGCCAGCTTAAGATCTTTTCTGAACTGATTCGATGGGACGATCTCAAGCATCCTCAAGTACCTCTTTTGCCATTTCATCAAAAGAAGCATATCTTTTGTAGCTGCCGGGGTTCTTTTTCATTTCCTCATATTCCGCAAGAGCAGCTCTCGTCTCGGCATTCGGAACCCGCTTTACTTCAAACGGAATACCGTTATGGCTTACAGCGCTTTTAAGGAACATCGTGATTGCAGTAGACATATTAAGACCCAGGTCATTAAATAATAACTCCGCAGACTGCTTCAATTCCGTATCGACTCGAACATTTATATTTGTAGTAGCCATAATACTGCTCCTCCTTCATGTTTTCACTCTTTTAGATCGCACTTTCGAATTTCACCCTTAATATAACTATTGCTTTCTGCATTGTCAATGCAATGCAACGCATTGTTTTACATCGTGTTGTCAATGCTGGCCGACACTTGTCTTGGACGCTTGTCTTAGTCATTTCAGATTACACAAAAAGCCTGCATACGGGAATCTGTACAGGCAGACATCCTTCCCTAGTACGTTTACTTGCGTTCCGGCAGCAAGGCCGTCCCGGATCTCCCCAGCGCCCTTCTGAAGTTTTGAGATCAGATCCGGCATCACAGGAAATGTTCCATGCATCGGATAGATCTCATCATAAAGTCCGTCATACAGTGTCCCGCGGCATTTTGAAGTTGCCGCCTACTGTAAAAAAACCGCAAATTATT
>JAUNIQ010000078.1 GCA_030535275.1 Bacillota bacterium
AGTGCCGCCATCTCATCGCTGCTCATGTTGGTTTCCATTTCATCTTTTACAACATCAAGCAGATCTGTGTAATGAGTGAGGAGAGTCTTACTGCTTGTAACCTTTCTGATGCATGCCTTCATGACCTTCTGCTGATTCAGGATTCTCTGCTGGTCTTCATCTTCAAAGGCGTGTCTTTCTCTGGCAAAATACAATGCCTTCCATCCGCCCAGATGGTTCCAGCCCTTCTTGTAATGATAATCTCTCAGGCTGGACTTGAATGTGTAATCCGAATAAACGTCTATGCCGTCAATGGCTTCAACTATGTCGATGAGCATTGAGAAGTCTACTCTGATATAGTAGTTGATGTCTGTGTCCAGCCAGTCTTCAACAGTCTGAATGGTTTCGTCAACGCCCCATACTCCCGTGTGGGTCAGCTTGTCATATTCCCCGAAGGAATGCAGAACCACATATGAATCTCTCGGCATGGATGTGAGCAGGATTTCCTTTTTCTTAGGATTTACTGTCATGATCATGTTAACGTCACTTCTGGAAACCTGATCTATATCTCCCCACATGTCAATGCCGGTAATGTAAATGTTGAACGGCTCCTCAAGTATTTCGGCCTTCTCTTCATTTTCAACGCTGTTCTTGCTGATGGCTTCAAGTGCCGAATATGTAACGTACATGTAGTAAACACCTGCCAGCATAAGCAGACAAACCAATATTGAAATGATTGTTCCAATTACTTTAGTTCGTTTTTTTCTTCCATCCTTCAGCATGAGCAGGAAGACTACTATATCAGCTATGGCCAGCAAAGCCAGCACTGCAGCAACATATTTGGCAGGCAGTACATTCAGAAGCATCATCATGAAAATGAATGCCGCCTCGAAGAATAGCGTGATTATAAATAATATTTTGTGTCCGGTATTTTTCATTGTTTCCTTTTCCTGTTAATCTATTACGTGTCTTATAGTCTTAATCTTCATGAAGTTGACATTGCTTGTCTTTACTCCGTTAAATCCGCCGCCTCGTGCGGAGTGGACGATTTTCCCGTCTCCCAGATATATTGCAACGTGGTGGTTATAGCAGACTATATCTCCCGGCTTGGCGTTTCCAAGAGATACGCCCTTGCCGACGTTCTGAAGCCCCTTGTGGTTGTTTGGAAGCTTGATTCCATACTTGGCGTACATTGCCCTTACGAACTGAACGCAGTCAATGCCGTCCGTCAGGCTGTATCCTCCATACTTGTACGGCGCTCCGAGATACTTTAGAGCGTATTTTGACATTTCATCGCCGTTGTGCAATACCGGGTCACCCTCGTAGGTTCTCCAGTCTTCACCCTCCGGAAGACCCATGGTTCCCTTATAGATAACCGGAGCCGTTCCTTCTTCAAGGACCTTGCTGTCTACTGCTTCCTTACCGGTTTCCTCTCCGTTGACTGTTGTTATCTCGTATGTTACCTTCTGGGTTCCTGCCACGCCTTCAACCTCTACACGTGCCTCCCCGGCGAACATTTCATCATCCTTCTTGTATTCAATTTCCGGAATGTATTCCTCAACAACCTTGGTTCTGCCCTTTATTGTTGTTGTAAACAGTGGATCGCCGTCAGCATTTTCCGCTGTCAGGAAGGCGACTGCTTCCTTCCTGGTCATGATGCTGTCTTCGTCATAATCTTCCCACAGTTTAATGATATCAAAGCCAAGTTCCTTGTCGGTCGTCAGGTTCTTTAGCTTTGTTCCCTCAGGCTGATAGGACGTCATCAGCTTTTCGATAACGGCCTCTCCTGTATCTTTATCCTCAACGAGAAGAATGTTCTCGCCGTCAACCGTTATGGCATAAGGTCTGTTCAACTGCATGACAACCAGCACCGCCGCAATTACAGCGATGATGATTCCCAGTACAATCAGTACTTTTATTGACTTGTTAATTCCTTTTGCCTGCTCCAAAACATACTTCCCCATTGTCTATTACATACATAATAATTATACAATAACAGGCACCCTCTCGTCTATGTTTATTACATATATATGTAATTGCAGAATTGACATGAATCCGTTATAATATCACTTGTATTATTCACATACGGGGCACTAGCTCAATGGATAGAGTACCAGACTTCGAATCTGTTGGTTCTGGGTTCGAGTCCCAGGTGCCTCGCCAATACAAAGCACCCCCCAATGGGGGGGGTGCTTTTGTATTGCTGAGCATATCGAGGGGACTCGAACCCGAAAGGGCCGGAGCGTGGTGAGAATGTCCTGTGGACATTCGAACAGCGACGGGTTCAAGCGCCCTGAATGAGGGCGCGTAGAACAGCGGAGGGGCAGGGGCCCCGCCGCGTAAGTCCCAGGTGCCTCGCCAATACAAAGAGACGGGATATTCTCATTCTCCCGTCTCTTTATCATTTCTGCATCTGTTTTACTTTTTTCTGAATGCAAAGAGTCTCTGTCCCAGGTAGTTGAATACCGTGAAAAAGCACAGTCCCGCAAACATTGCGATGTTCTCCTGAACGGTCCTGCTGCAGTCGGCCAGTATCCATATCGCCAGCGGTTTTGCTATTCCAAAGGCGAGAACATAGCAGACTGCAATGTTGATTGCAAATCTCAGTGCACTCCCTGCCAGATCCCCGCTGTGTTTGAAGGTATACTTCTTGTTCAGAATGTAGCTGAGTATGCTGGTGAGCACAAAGTTTGCCGCTGAAGACAGCCAGTAGCTGCAGCCGGCCAGGTTGTACAATCCGAACATGATTGCACATCCGACAATGGTGTTGATTATGCCAACTGCAATAAATCTGCCGGCATAGCCTGCTTCTTTCTTTATTGCTGAGCCTTTTTCATTAGATTGCTTTTGCATCGATTTCTTCCAGAAGCTTTGTCTGGAGTTCTTCTACTGACATTTCAACTTCGTCGCCTGTCTTGGTATTTCTTACTGTCAGTGTTCCTGCTTCAACTTCCTTTTCTCCGATTACGCAAAGGTAAGGATTTCTTTCATTACGTGCTTCACGAATCTTGTATCCGATCTTCTCGTTTCTGATGTCGCATTCAACACGGAGTCCTGCTGCTTCCAGCTTTTCTGCAACTTCAAGTGCATATGGTGCGAACTTCTCTGTTACTGTCATGAGCTTAACCTGTACAGGTGCCAGCCAGAGCGGGAACTTGCCTGCAAAGTGCTCGATGAGGATTCCGATGAATCTTTCAACTGATCCGAATGCTGCTCTGTGAATCATGAGAGGTCTGTGCTTTTCGCCATCTGAACCAACGTAAGTTACGTCGAATCTCTGAGGCATCTGCATGTCCAGCTGAATTGTTCCGCACTGCCATGTTCTTCCCAGTGAGTCTTCAAGATGGAAGTCGAGCTTAGGTCCGTAGAATGCGCCGTCGCCTTCGTTGATTACATAAGGTGCGTCAATCATTTCGATTGCTTCCTTAAGTGCTGTTTCTGCTGCATCCCACTCTTCCTTTGTACCCATTGAATCCTCAGGGCGTGTTGACAGTTCGATGTGATATGTCAGGTTGAACATCTTGTAGAGGTCATCATAAAGCTGAATAACCTTTACTACTTCTTCCTTTGTCTGTTCAGGAAGCATGAAGATATGTGCATCATCCTGTACGAAGGTTCTTACTCTCATGAGACCGTGAAGGGCTCCTGAAAGCTCATGTCTGTGGCACTGTCCAAGTTCTGCATATCTTACAGGGAGTTCTCTGTATGACCAGAGCTTTCTCTTGAATGCGAGAATTGAACCAGGGCAGTTCATAGGCTTGATTGCATAATCTTCATCATCAATCTGAGTGAAGTACATGTTGTCCTTATAGTGATCCCAGTGTCCTGATGTTCTCCAGAGCTGCTCATTCAGAATGAGCGGAGTTCTGATTTCTTCATATCCTCTCTTGTAGTGTTCCTGTTTCCAGAAGCTTTCAAGTTCGTTTCTGATAACCATTCCCTTAGGCAGGAAGAACGGGAATCCCGGTCCTTCATCTGCTATCATGAACAGATCCATTTCCTTGCCCAGCTTACGGTGGTCTCTCTTCTTGGCCTCTTCCAGCTTGGCTAGATATTCATCCAGTTCAGCCTGGCTCGGGAAGCATGTTCCGTAGATCCTCTGCAGCATCTTGCGGTTTGAGTCGCCTCTCCAGTAAGCTCCTGCTATGCTCTGCAGCTTGATTGCCTTAATCTGTCCTGTGCTCTCCATGTGAGGTCCTGCACAGAGATCAGTGAAGTCTCCCTGCTTGTAGAAAGAAATAATTGCATCTTCAGGCAGATCCTGAATCAGTTCAACCTTGTAATCTTCGCCCAGATCAGCCATGAATTTAATAGCCTCGTCTCTTGGAAGCTCGAATCTTTCCAGCGGATAATTTGCCTGAACAATCTTCTTCATTTCCTTCTGGATCTTCAGAAGGTCATTTGGCTCCAGCACGTGTTCCATGTCAAAGTCATAGTAGAAACCATTCTCAATTGATGGTCCGATTGCCAGCTTTGCATCCGGCCAGAGCTTCTTTACTGCCTGCGCCATTATGTGCGAAGTTGTGTGTCTGTAATTTGATCTTACCTGTTCATCTTCAAAATTGATTTTTTCTTTAGCCATTTCTTTCTCCTATCATTTATTCAGTGCCAGTTCAACCAGCCTGTCTATTAACTCACTGTACGGTATTCCCGAAGCTTCCCAGAGCTGCGGGTACATGCTAATCTTCGTGAATCCGGGCATGGTGTTAATCTCATTAAACACGGCTTCCCCGTCTTCATATCCGCCTGACGGTCCCGGAACAAGGAAGAAATCCACTCTTGCCAGTCCGTCACAGCCCATTATTTCAAATATGCCAACTGCCGTTTCCCTTATCTCATTTTCAAGTTCTTCCGGCAGGTCATTAACTATTCCCGTTCGTGATCCTATATCGTCATACTTTGCAGTATAATCGTAAAACTCGTTTGCTGCAAATATTTCTCCAATGCAGCTTGCCCGAGGTCCATCATCTCCGCTGGAATTTCCGAGAACCGCCACCTCGATTTCACGTCCGACAATGGCTTCCTCCACAAGGGCCTTGCTGTCTTCTGCAAAGGCAAGCCTCAGTGCTTCCGGGAGCTGCTCTTTCGTCTTGACCTTGCTTATTCCAACGGATGATCCCGCATTTGCAGGTTTAACGAAAAGCGGCATCTGCCCTTCGAAAAATTCACATATTACCTCTGTGGCTTCCTCTTCATCGCAGCCTCTGTGAGCTATGCAGCACTGTGCCTGTCTGCATATTTCAGCCTGGTCGACCATTGCCTTTGCAATTGCCTTGTCCATGCATGCGGCCGAGGATGTTGAATCAGAACCTACAAAAGGTATTCCGGCTATCTGCAGGAAGCCCTGCATTCTACCGTCCTCCCCGTTTCTGCCGTGCAGCAGAGGGAAGACCGCATCCACTTCAAGTCCTGCAAATCCGGAGCCGGGCATGAGAGCAATTTCTTTATTGTCCGCTCTTTCCTCCCAGGCACCGCTTTCGATTTCAGCCGTATCTGCGAAGGTCTGCAGCCACTTGCCGTCCTTTCTTATTCCAACCTTAATCAGGTCGTACTTTTCGCTGTTCACGTGCTCAAGCATGGATGCCGCTGAAGTACGCGACACTTCATGCTCTGACGAGACACCGCCGAACAGCACCATCAGTTTTTTCTTCATCCTATCTCCTTAATATATTCCTGTCTTGTAGGATATATCATTGCTGATCTGCTGAACAGTGTCAGTAGGCACATAGCCCTGCTGATCAAAGAACTGTTCGTGCAGCTTGCTCACATTGTTTGCAAGATTTTTTGGCGGACCGTACCATGCGTAGCCCGCAGCTCCGTAACCGGTCCATGAGTCCACATCATACGGGAATCCCGTAGTGCTGTCAGTCATGTCATATGACTTGAACTTGATCATCATTCCCAGAATGTCTCCGGCACCCATGTTTGTCTTGATTTCTGGCATGGCCTTCCTGGCAACATTGAACATGCTGAAGAAGCCCGAATTTTTTACCTTCTTGAATGTCTCCTTGAAGACGATCTTCATTCTTTCGTTACGTCTGTAGTCGCCTGTTGCCGCATCCTTTCTGATTCTGGCATAGGTTACCGCCTGCACGCCGTTGAGCGTCTGTTTTCCCGGTCCTTCGATGAGATCGTCAGGTCCGTCAACATTCTTTGCAGTGTTAGGAATGTAGTGGTTCATCTCGTTGATTTCCGATTCCTGAATGTCCACTTCTATTCCGCCAACGGAATCAATAACGTCCGCAACGGTCTTCCAGTTAACTACCACAACCTTATCGATGTTCAGGTCAAGGTTTTTATTCAATGCATAGAGAGTCTGCTCTGCTCCGCCATAGAAATAAGCGTGGGTTATCTTGTCCAGGCCCTCGTCCCCAACATCAAGCATGGTATCTCTGTAAACGGAGAACATTTTCACTTCATTGGTTTCTTCGTTAATGCTGGCTACTATGATGGCATCACTTCTGCACTGGCTGTCATCCTCGTCTGCACGGGCGTCAATTCCGAGCACAACTATGTTTGTATAGCCGTCCAGCTGAGCTTCCACTGACGGGTTAATCGCAATGTTATTCTCTTCTACTGAAATGTGTTCCATGCTGCCGAGGGCGCTCAGAGCCATGACAATTCCGCCAATTCCTGTTGCTGCAAAACCAAGCACCAGTACCAGCAGAATCACTACAGCGATTCTCATCGGCTTCTTTCTACTCTTCTTTCCTGTCTGCCTGCGGTTAAGCAGCGGCCTTCTTTCGCGTCTCGGTCTGTCGTGAGCTGTTCTTTCATGTCTGGTCTTCTCATATCTGGCTCTTGCCTTTGCATTGGCTTTGGCTCTGGCCTTTCTGTTCTTCTTGTCCTCGCTGTAACGAACGCCCGTCCTGACGCCGCGACGGTTTCTGTCCGCCTCACGGGCTGCCAGGTACTCGGCCATTTCGCGGTCACGACGTTCTTTTTCCTTCTGGCGTCTCTTCATGTCAGATGCACCGTAAGGCGTATCTTCAATGCTCTGCCTTTTTGGTCTGGTCCTGTTTATGTCCTCAGCAAAATATCGGCCCTCGTTTCTCCCTGCGGAGCGGCCGTAGCTTTCTTCTGCTATCTCTCTTTCCTGCTCATGTTGTCTTAACGCCAGATACTCTCTGTACTGGCGCTCCCGTTCATCCATTATCAGTAAGCCCCCGTAAGTCTGTGAACGCATTCGGCTGTTGCTTCCAGTCTGGCATCTGCAGCCGTTTCATTCTGTCCCTTGATGCAATAGTATATTTTAATCTTCGGCTCTGTTCCTGATGGTCTTACTGCCACCCAGGAACCATCTTCAAATCTGTATTTTAGAACATCGGCTCCTGGCAGTCCGTTAATGCCTCTCATGTAATCCTCATACACAACGCCTTCTTCGCCGATAGTCATGTTCTCAAAGAGGCCTTCCTTCTTCTCTCTGAAGGACTCCATGATTTTAGCCATGGTTTCTTCTCCGCTGGATCCCTCATAGACCAGGGATTCCTGGCTGTCCTTCCAGTATCCGTATCGGCTGTAGAGTCCGGCAAGAACATCGGTAAGGCTTCTTCCTCTGCTCTTGTGGTATGCCGCCATTCTGCAAATGGCCAGCGCTGAACTTATTCCGTCCTTATCTCTGGCGTGAGTTCCTGTCAGATAACCGTAGCTTTCCTCATAGCCCATGAAGAAATCATCCAGCCTTCCGGCAGTTTCCATCTCGTTCATCACTCCGCCGATATACTTGAAGCCCGTCAGGACATATTCAACATCAATGCCTCGGTCTCTTGCAATAAGAGGTCCCATCTCGCTGGTTACAATTGTAGTTATGAGCTTTCGGGTTCCTTCCGAAAAGACATTCTGTGCCAGCAGATAATCTATGAGCAGTACGCCTGTCTGGTTACCGCTCAGGTATGTGACCTTCTTCTCGCCTGTCGCTGAATCTCTTTCAACGACACCCACTCCGACTCTGTCGCAGTCAGGATCGGTTCCGATAATGATATCGGCATCATCAGCCATCTCTGCTGCCATCTCAAGAGCTGCTGAATCTTCAGGATTAGGCTTCTTTACCGTCGGGAAATCTCCGTCGAATTCAGCCTGTCCAGGTACCAGCTCCACATTGCTGAAGCCCGCATCTCTGAGAGCATCCATTACGTAATCTCTTCCTGATCCGTGAAGAGATGTGTAAACCACCTTCAGGTTTTCAGGGTTAATGCTCACTTCCGCTTTGCCGCAGTCTGCAATGGCCTCCTGGAACTGCCTGATTATCTCATCGCCAATAGGCACAACCAGGCCCAGACTGATAATGGCATCATCCATATCCACGGTCTCAATCGCAGTCGGGTCCACAATTGTG
>JAUNIQ010000079.1 GCA_030535275.1 Bacillota bacterium
ACCGCCTAACCTTAAATTAGACGGTGTTACTAGGATTTACATTTTCATTCAAGCAGCTTCTTGATTCCCTGTTCAAGGCCATCCAGGGTCAGTTCGTACATTGGAAATACTTCGCCAATGTCCTGAAGAGTTTCACAGCCATATATCCATTCCCATTTGCTCTTCTCTATTGGATTCAGCCAGATCTGCTTCTTGAATCTCCTCTTGAATTTCTGGAACCATTCCATGCCTGTCTCCTTATTGAAGAGACCTATGATTGAATTGCCTCCGGGACGGTAAAGCTCCGATGGAGCCATTGTGGCATCACCAACGAAGATTACCTTGTAATCCGAATCCAGCTTGTTGAATACCCAGTTGGTATCAACTGAATCTCGTATCTTGCAGTGCGGTGTTGTGTACAGCTGGTCATAAATGGCATTGTGGAAGTAATAAATTTTCAAATCCTTAAAGTGGTTTGATTTGCTTACAGCCTGGAACAGTCTGTTGCAAAGCCTGCTGTATGTAAGCATGCTTCCTTCTGAGTCAATCAGCAACAGAACCTTTACAGTATTCTTTCTCGGCTTCTCATAGGCAAGACTCAGCATTCCTCCATTATCGCAGGTTTCGTCTATTGTTTTATCGATATCGAGTTCTTTCTCTTCTCCTTCAACTCTTGACGAATACTGTCTGAGCTTCCTGAAAGCCATCTGGAATGAGCGTATATCCAGTATTGTATCTTCTCTGAAGTCCTTGAAGTTACGCTCGCCCGCAATCTGAAGTGCTGTCCTGTGACGCCCCTCACCGCCGACTCTTATGCCTGAAGGATGATAGCCTCCGCGACCCATTGGTGAAGTTCCGCCTGTTCCTATCCAGTAACAGCCACCGTCGTGCTTTTCCTTCTGCTCATTGATTCTCTCTCTGAACATGTTCATAAGTTCCTCGAGTTCAAGTTCAAAGAGTTCTCTAGTTCCGTGGTCATCAATGTCTCTCTCGTGATCCGACTCCTCAAGCCATCTCCAGAAAGCTGCAGGCAGATCTTCCGGGGTCTCGATGCCCTCGAAATACTCAGCAAAGACCTGGTCAAATTTATCATAATCCGATTCAGTTTTAACAAGTATGCTTCTGCACAGCTGGTAGAAGCCCGTCAGGGATGCCTTTGCAAGGCCCTTGTCCAGTGCTTCTTCAAGAGTCATCCATTCGTTAATGGAAACATCCAGCCCGCGTGCACGCAACAGATAAAAAAATTCTAAAAACATATTACCAGTTTCTTAAACTATAACCCTTCTCTTTTATTTCTTCGAACATATCCAGATCCTGATTCTTCTTCAGCAGAACTCCCAGGAATGGCATCTTTTCAAATAAGTCATCTACTGCAACGCCGCTAATCATCAGGGCCTGAATCCAGTCAAGAAGTTCCGACGTGGAAGGTCTCTTCTGCAGATTCTTCATTTCACGTATCTTGTAGAAAGCATCAAGTGCGTTTTCCACCAGCTTCTTATCAATGTCTCCATAGTGCACTTTGATGATTTCTTCCATTTTTTCCTCGTTTGGGAACTCGATGTAGTGGAATATGCATCGGCGAAGGAATGCATCCGGCAGTTCCTTTTCGGCATTGGAAGTGATGATAACTATAGGTCTGTGCTTTGTTGTAACAGTCTCCTTAGTCTCATTGATATAGAATTCCATTTTGTCCAGTTCCCAAAGAAGGTCGTTAGGGAATTCCAGATCAGCCTTGTCTATTTCGTCAATAAGCAGAACAACCTGTCTGTCAGAAGTAAATGCCTCACCAAGTTTTCCCAGCTTTATGTACTGGGCAATGTTCTTGACATCTCCTTCTCCGAACTGTGAGTCATAGAGTCTCTGAACTGTATCATAAACATAGAGGCCGTCCTGTGCCTTGGTTGTTGACTTGATACTCCAGATGATGAGTGGCATGTCAAGTGATTCTGCTATCGCTTCCGCGAGCATTGTCTTGCCTGTGCCCGGCTCACCCTTTATAAGCAGCGGCTTCTTAAGTGCGATAGATACATTAACCGCATTCATCAGCTCATCTGTTACAACATAATTTTTACTTCCCTTGAAAACATTCATTTTGTCAGCCATTATTATCTCCTTCTTTTAATGCCTTATTTGGCAACTGCGCTCTTTACTTTTGAGAATGATCCATATATGGTTCCGCCGGCAACATACCTTATTGCCCGAACCTTGTAACTGTATTTCAGTCCCGGTTCAAGGCCTGTGTCCGTATAGGATCTTCTTCCCTTTGACAAAGTGCATACATAGGTGTACGCACCCGAAACACTGTCATATCTGTATATCTGATATCTGCTTGCGCGAGATGCCTTTCTCCACTTAATCGTTATCGTCTGCCCTGCATTTGCCTTCGCTGATCTCATGCGAACCTTTGTCGGTTTCTTGTGGCTGGTCAGCTTTCCTGTAGAGCTGAACTTAACTTTTGTTCCGCTAATCTTATGCCTACCGGTATATCTGAAACCGGAATTACTGTTCATGTAATATGCATATCCGCCAATCCATTGCCATCCGGTGCAGATATTACCGCTGCTGTTGTAGTACTGATATCCCTTGCCTGTTGAAACCCATCCCTTTAGTGGATCTTCATTGATCTGGCCGTCCCTGTTTGTATCTCTATATATCTGAACCTTGTTATCGTTTACATCAATGATGAAGTTGCCTTTGCTTGAAGCAACTCCGTAGTTGTATCCCATGCCTTTAGCTCTTGTAATCGAACCGCTTGTTGAACTGCCTGAGTAGCCGTGATCTTCTTCAAAGGACCACATAGGTGTAACCTTGTTCAGGAAGCCTGCAGTGTTGGATGTGTAGAGGGCATGGTGGCTTATTTTCATTACGTCCGCATTGAGCCCTGTGCCGTACTTGTTCACAAGGTTCGTTTCTTCCTGGCTCTCAATATCTCCTGCTGTAAGATATCTGAAGTTTCCGCAGGTCATCATAGTGCACAGGGAACAGTTGTTGAGATAGTGCCCCTGCTTGGTTCCGCACTTGCCGTCCTGACTCTTGAACTGATTAACCGTGTACACGCCAACGGGACCAATTACCTTGCAGTTTACAGCTCCCACAGTAAATTCGTCATATGTCTTAGCAGCTGCGTGCTCCGCCCTGCACGATGGTGCCAGGTAAACCAGCTCGGCATTTTCTTTTTCGATTATCTTAAGGTGCTTCTCATACAGAAGTTCAATCTTCTTTCCCGTTTCCCCCGGCAGGTAGTAATCCTTGCAGAGTTCCATGTCAGGAAGATAAACCTTCGTAACATCAAAAGCATCGCATACGCCCTGAAGCCCTCTGATGTGATCTCCATGCAGGTGGCTGATGTACACTTCCAGCTGCTTGTTTTCGCCCATGATACTGTGGAGCGTTTCCACCAGGTTAGATGTGTGCACGGCGTCGCTGTCCTTAACCGGGCTGTATGTTCCCGTATCCATAAGCAGATATCTGCCATTGGATTCAATAAGAACTGCATCCCCATACCTGTCTGCTGCAACCATGCTGCCGTCGGCTCTATGCAGGTAAATCGCATAGATTCTCATGCTGTTTTCGAGCTTTGACGGATCCTCCAGCGTTGGCTCTCCAACAAGTCCTGCGGAGGCCTCCTCGAGGCGTTCGTAGTCATCAGGCACCGCCGGCTCTTCACTTGCCTGCGGCTCCTCAACCTGAACGCTTTCGGTTTCCGCTTCAACAGGCGTTGCTTCAGTCGACTCCTCTGCTTCTGCAAAGGCAAGCACCGGTGTCATTGTAAACACCATCATTATGCTTAATGTGAAAGCTGCAATCTTATTCCTCATCTTCGATACCGTTCTTTTTCTTTACCTGTTCCTTGTACTCTTCCTTCTTTTCGTAATCTTCGATTACTTTATCTGCATCAGGGTTGTTCTGATCTATTATGGTCACTTCCCCGCCGATTTTATCCTTGTGGCCTACTGTAAGAATTCCGTTCTTAACGTAATTTCTGTAGACCTTATATGCCTTCTCCCAGCTGTCATATCTGGCATCGCCGCGATGGTCCTTCAGCTTGTAATGCTCCTTAAGATATTTCGTGAGCCATTCAGTATACTTCTCCGCTCCTAGATAGTTCACATGCTTGCTGTTATAGAAGTCATGATCCCAGTCAATTCCCAGTTCATCATACATTTCCGGAGTGTTGAAGTTGATAACATCGTATCCTCTTTCAGTTACAATATCTATCGCAGTATTGAACTTAGGCATCTGTGCTTTCTTAACCGAATACGGTGAAAGAACAAACAGAACCTGTTTATCCTCCGGAAGTGAATCACAATAATCCAGCACTTCCTTCAGTGCGGTATCAGCTATGTCCGACAGCGGCTCTCTATCATCTGACAACCTGGACATGAACTGATTAACCTGCTTTGTGGTGCTGTAGCTCATGACATAGCCCTTTGTTTCGTTTTTGCTGCTCGGTATTTTGAAATCGCCTGGCGTCATCGAATTCTGTGACAGTCTTCCGTGATATTTAATAATCGGAATAAGATATTCAACCTCATTTGTTGTAATATCTCCAAGCATTCCCGTATTGCCGTCCATGTATTTAAATGATTTCTGAATGGCATCGTGCTTGTTCATTGATAACTTCAGGTTGTCCGTTACACGTCTGATATGTGCATCGGAAATCTGATCAACTTCCTTATCTACCCATCTCAGCTCAATAATGTAGAGGTCGGGATCCTGTGTTTTCTCAACTTCTTCAATCAGATTCGGAACGTAGAAAAGCGGCATGCCCATCGTTGCCAGTGTAAATGAACTGATTCCCTCATCATGAAAAGCTTTAGGGTTAATAAAATATCTGTTTGATGCGCTGGTTCCGAAATAAGCAACATCTATTGTGTTTTCTTCTTCGGCATAAAAGGCCTTGAATGTCTGCCTGTTGGCATCAGAATCTCCCATGCTGAACACCTTGTTCAGATAGGCGAAAACAACTCCCGCACAGATGAGGAATACCAGTATTCCGAGTATTATTCTTGTCTTTGTAAATGTCTTTGTCTTATTAGTTTCCATACATAGTGAATTATACCACAGACAACACAATTAATGAAAAAAAGAACAGCATTTGCTGTTCTTTCCATTATTCGGTTTATGCTAGTCGGTTTCTGCTTTTGAATCAAAACAATATTTTTATCTCTGTACCCTCACCCGGGGTGCTTTTCATCTGAATCTCAGCTCCAAGGCGTTTTGCCGACTGCTTGACAATAGTAAGTCCCAATCCGGTGCCTCCTGTTTTTGATGAAGCACTTTTTTCCACCCGGTAAAACCGCTGAAAAACATTTTCCTGTTCATCCTGTGGAATACCTATTCCTGTATCCTTCACAACAAGTACGGGTCGGGAATTCTCGCTCCATCCTGCATACACATTTACCGAGCCGCCGGACCCAGTATATTTTATAGCGTTGTCCACAAGACTTTCGGTCATCCCCCTGATCAGCTTGCTGCTCACATGCATAATAATTTTTTCTTCATCAGGTTCCGATGTTTTCAGCTCAAGTAATACCCCTTTCATTTCTGCCATAGTCTTGAATGAAGTAACTATACTGCAGATAAATGAACAGAAATCGATCTCCTCATCATTAAACATTTCGGCGGAATCATCCAGCTTGCTTAAGGCAAGAATATCGTTTACCATATCCAGTGTTCTTTGAGCTTCCATGTAAATTCTGAACCCGAACTTCCTGGCATCATCCCCTGTGGCCATACCATTTGCAATCAGCTCCGAATAACCGGAAATTGCATGTAATGGAGTCTTCAGCTGATGTGTAACATTTGCGGAAAAATTTATTCTTGCGTTTTCAGCTTCTCTTTCCAGGCGTTCCTTTTCTCTATTATCATTCATTATTCCACTTCCAGTTTATAACCAACACTGCGCAATGTCCTTATGTGAACACCTTCAGAACCCGCCAATTTCAGCTTTGCCCTCAGTGTTCCCACATGAACATCCACCGTCCGCGTCTCACCCATATATTCTATTCCCCATATGCTTTCAATGATATGTTCCCTGAAAAAAGCAATCCCGGGATTATTCATAAACATCTGAAGAATCTCGAATTCCTTGAAGGTGAGTACAACAGGTTTCCCGCCTACTGTAACCTTCCGCTCATCTGGATTTATTTCAATGTTCCCCTGGGTAATTGTGGCAGTCTTACTACCGCTGCTGCGCCTGAGCACTGCTCTGACTGTTGCGGTCAGTTCCATCATTCCAAAGGGTTTGGTCAGGTAGCTGTCTGCTCCCAGATCCAGGCCTTGTACTTTATCTATTTCCGAGCCCATGGCAGTAGCCAATATTACGGGTATATTCCGCGTATCCGATCCCTGGCGGAGCTCTTTCAGTATATCGAGACCGTTTTTCCCGGGCAGCATAACATCAAGAACGATAAGCTCCGGAAGTTCTTCCTTCATAGCTCTCTCAAATTCTGTACTGTCACAGAAGCCTTTTGCCTTAAAGCCTGAATTATTCAGTGTATAAACCATAAGGTCACACATTATCATTTCATCTTCAACACAGTAAATCATACCAATATTGTAAACCTGTTGCACTCCATATTCAACTTTAACGGTTTATCCAATCTACTTTTCCTTGTAGTACAACTGACATGAGCAGAATCCCTCATAATCAGGATCCGCAATCTGTTGCAGGAATTCCGAGCAGACACATTTGTTTTCTTCAGATTTAACCACCTTGCATGGGCAGTATCCTCCGGTTCTTTCAAGGCCGATCTTTATCGAATCGACCATTTCCTTATTCTTGTTTTCTCTAACCAGCATACCTTTTTCCTCCCATTATTTCTTTTTCTTCAGATTTCTCCAGGAACCACTGTTTCCCGAACATGAATTTGCTTCAGGCAGTGGTTTCTTGCCTCTTCTCTCCAGTTCTCTGTCCATCTCTTCTCTGAGATTAACAGAAGAGTAGCTCTTTTCGTTTTCTTTCTTTTTCATAGTTTTTTCTCCTTTCCTCTTTCTCCTTTTCACAGCTCGCCTGTATCCGAACTGTGAGTAAAGAATAACCCGTAAACCTCAGAGAAGTTTGCGGGTTATGTAATGATTTTGTAAAGTTTTGAACTACCAGTTTTATCCTAACATTTCTTTGCTAACGTTTCCCTAACGCTATAAGGTGCATGATGTGTATAAAGAGATAAACACAAAAAAACTGCCCACCTGAATTTTCAGGTGGACCGCTTTTGTGTAATATATATCATCGGAGCTTTAGGTCCGTACCTTTAAGCTACGCTGCCTCCATAGCTTGACATACCGCAACTGCCAACACCGGCATAAACCTGATTAAGTGTCTCCATTGCCTTAGCTCCATGACTGTTTACTGTCAGGACAAGTTCCAGAAGTTCGCCTGAGGGCAACCTGCGTTCATACAAATCTGAAAGCGTTGCCTGGATGAACTCATCGATCTCACTGCAATCCTCTCCCAAAGTTTTCATATGGCACACGTATGCCGCCATGTTCTTCAGTCCGAAGAGAATAAGTGAGTGAAGCTCAACTGCATTTTCCGTTTTGTAGGAAGCCTTTTCACACTTCATCATAGTCATCTCAAGATTTCGTTTCCCCCTAGCCTGCCCCTTTAGCCTCTGAGTTTCCTCCTGAGTTCTGTGAATCTGCCTCCTGATAAACTCTTCATCAAAATCCGCGTTAACAATGCTCACATACAAATTAGTTGAGATAAGACTGTCGGTTTCAACATCAATCTGTTTCATCTCATCCCTGAGCCATGTAGCCGCAAAAGCAAGCCTTTCTGTTTCTGTCATCAGTTCATTCTGCAAAACCAATACATTGTTTCTAATATTTATCATAATCAATACCTCTTTTCCTTTTTTAATCTCCTGCCGGACTCCCTGCTTCCCGGCATCTCTTCTGTTTGGTTTGTGAACAAAGAATAACCCGCAAACTTCAGAAAAGTTTGCGGGTTATGTAAGGGTTTTGTAAAATATTATTTCTTAATTGACTTTGCTTTCTTCAATGTCTTTGGTCTTGCTGCCTTTTTTCTTGTTAGTTATTTAATCTTGTAAACCGTTATGTCAGAATTATTAAAACATCTTTCATATCCATCTCCATTCAGACTAGGGCTGTCATTAAATCTCCTTGTAGTGGTCAAGCGTTTTTGTAACACCACTGCCTAATTTGTTAAGTTCCG
>JAUNIQ010000080.1 GCA_030535275.1 Bacillota bacterium
GTGTATACAATATCCAAAGATTATTCAATACATTTTTTTGCTTTTTTTGAATAAATAAAAAAAAATCGCACCGAACTCTTTCCGGTGCGACATTTTTCTTAAATCAGAGCTTTTCCTTTGCCAGCAGGTACATTCCTCTGTGCTTAATGCGTTTGTTCTGAGTCTCATATGTCTATCCCCCCATATGTTATTTCAACAGCTTGTGCAGCAACACTCTGAAGTCACTCATGCTCCAGATTGCCGGAACCGGATATGTATAATTGGCTTCGGCAACTGCCCTCTTCACAAGTATTTCAAAATCCTCTTCCCTGAGTTCTTCAATCTTATCAGGAATGCCGAAGGACTCATTCATGTCACGAATGGATCTGATGAAGGCCTCTGCCAGCTGAGCATTGTCTTCCCCCTCCAGCCCGGCTGCCTTTGCAAGCTCCGCCAGCGGCTTTTCTGCCGCTTCACCGAACTGTTCCATTACGTATGGCAGAACGATGGCGTTAGCCTGGCCATGAGCAATTCCGTAAAGGCCGCCTATTCCGTGGGCGATGGCATGAACGTAACCGACGAAGTTGTTGGTAAAAGCCACTCCCGCTTCATAGGAAGCGTAGAGCATGTTCTCACGTGCCTCAAGGTTTTTTCCATCTGCAAAAGCAATCGGCAGGTTTTCATAAATCAGCCTGACTGCATCCAAGGCCTTTTCCTTAACCAGTTCTGACGGATACCTGTTCGTATATGCCTCAACTGCATGTGTCAGTGCATCCATGCCTGTGGCCGCAGTGTTTGCCTGTGGCAGTCCGACGGAAAGTTCAGGATCAAGAACGGCATACTTCGGAATCAGACAGGTATCGTTTACAGCATACTTATAGTCTCTTCCGTCCTGCATGTCCGTTACTACTGCAGCAGCTGTAGCTTCCGAACCTGTTCCTGCCGTTGTGGGAACCGCATAGAAATCAGGAAGCTTCTTGCGGATCTTCATTATGCCCTTCATTTCTCTGATGGTCTTTCCCGGGCAAACCACTCTCGCCGTTGCAGCCTTTGAGCAGTCAATGACGCTTCCGCCACCGATTGCAACAACAGCCTGACAGTCCCCAAGAACATACTGTGTTACTACCTCGGTAACACATTTCAATGTTGGATCCGGTGCAATATTGCTGAACACTCTCGCCTCTACACCCTCTTTTTCAAGCTCATCAAAGAAAGGTTCCAGAGTTCCCCTCCTTATGAATCCCGCTGTTGTCGTAACCAGGACTCTCTCTTTGCCTGATTCCTTCAGCATCTTCGGAATCTGAAGCAGGGCTCCCCGTCCGCGTATGAGTTCAGGCTCATGGGAAATAATTCCCGTGGTCCTGCACATTATCCACTGTTTTGCTCTGTGTGTTGCTTTCATTCCTAAAGTCCTTCTGTATATGCTAAATGTTCGCTACTGCTTCGCCGAGCACCTTTCCGATTGAATCATTAATTACAAGATCGGCTCTTCCGTCGAAGGATGTGCTGCTCTTGTTTATGAGCACCAGCTTGCTGCCTTTGAAATAGTTTACGAAGCCTGCAGCAGGATATACGACAAGTGATGTTCCTCCGATAATGAGAACGTCGGCTTTTCTGATTGCGTCTACAGCACCTGAAATCTGTGCTTCGTCAAGGGCCTCTTCGTAGAGAACAACGTCCGGCTTTACTATGCCGCCGCACTTCTCGCACTTTGGAATGTGGCCGTCACAGTGCTCGGAATCCATGACGTAATCCAGGTCATAGAATGAGCCGCAGTCCATGCAGTTGTTTCTGAGAACGCTGCCGTGAAGCTCGTAAACAGTCCTGCTCCCTGCCTTCTGGTGGAGGCCGTCGATATTCTGCGTAACTACAGCCTTCAGCTTGCCCATGTCCTCAAGCTTTGCCAGTGCCTTATGTGCATCATTGGGCTCCGCTTCCTGGTATATCATGTTGTTTTTGTAGTAGTCAAAAAAGGTCTCTGTATCTCTCATGAAAAAGCTGTGGGAGATCATCTGCTCAGGGCTCATGCCATAGCTCTGCTGGGCATTGTAGAGACCTTCCTCGGATCTGAAGTCAGGAATTTTGCTTTCTGTTGATACTCCCGCTCCGCCGAAGAAAACGATATTGTCACTGTTTCTCAGTATTTCTGTTAATTCCTCATACATTCTGTTTACCTCCCTTAACCTTATCTATTACTATTATTATTATTGCGGCTCCTATTGCTGTAACCAGAGTTGCTATGAATGTCAGCATCTTCGGTCCTGCCGTGTCGAGAATCACTCCTCCCAGCAGGCTGGCTATTACCGTAGCCACGGTTATCATCGTCGTATAGAGTGCCTGTCCCTTGATTGCCTCTCCCTTGCTCATGATTTCATCTGTGAAGTAAACCATTCCCGGAAGGAAAAGTGCGAAGGAAACCAGCTGGAGCAGATGTGCCAGATAAAGTGTCAGAACCGATGTGGCCAGCCAGCAGAGAGCTATCTTCACAGTAAAGCCAATGCTTGCCACCTTGAGCAGTGTTCTGCATGAAAATCTGTTCTTCAGCTGCTTGAAGAAAACCATGGTCGGAATTTCAAGGAAGGCCATTACTCCCAGAATTCTTCCCATGTCTTCAGTAGTTCCGCCAACTCCGTTTACTATCTGCGCCATGTAGAAATTAAGTGTCGAATTGCTGAAGTAGAGTCCCACGATTCCCAGGCTCATTACGAAGAACATCCTGTTTCTCTTAATGAACTGAATGAGGTTTATTTCCTTTTCGTCCTCCTCATTCTTAGGCGGAATTACACCTGCGCCTTCATTGGCCTTCATGGTCTTCTTAAAGTAGTAGCCCGTGAACACCAGACTTGCTATGAGAAGCAGACATGATATTTCTCCTGCCCACGGCATGATGTCGACGCCGTGCTTTTCGACAAGAGTCCCGAAGAATGCCACAAAGACGGAATATGCAAGCGAGCCTACAGCTCTGGCGATTCCGTAGTTGATGGCAACTCCGCACTGTTCAAGCCTGAAAGCCAGTGAATTGAAAAATGGCTGCAGCACCGTATGGAAGCCGATGAGCAGTACGAAAACGATGCAGAGCGCCACGGTTCCACCATTGAAGGCAAACATGCCGACTAGGAAAATCATCATGCAGACTGTCATTATTTCCGTTACTCCAAGTACACCCAGCTTCTTTGATCTGTCTGCAAAATCCGCAATGAGCGGCTGCAGAATTACAGCCAGAATGTTTGCCGTGGCGAGAGTAATTCCTATTTCTGAATTTGTATATCCTTTGGCCAGCATGAATACGGATGAGAAACTGCTTATTACCGCGTAGATTACCCAGTATGTTCCGAATATCGCTCCGTAGCTGCTGTTAAGTATTTTTCCCATTAAAAAGCTCCTAACAACTACCATTTTAGTCATTAGGAGCTCTTTTATCAAGTACAGTCTACAGGTCGTAGTAAAGTGAAAATTCTGCAGGGTGAGGATTCGGGATAAACACCATGTCAGACTTTTCTATAGGAGCGTAGCCGTAGTTTGAACCGTCAAAGCCGATGCCGTCTTCCATGGTCTTCTCGGTAAAACGTTCCACCGGAATTGACAGATGGCGCCATCTTCCTTCCAGGTCGACCATTTTGAAATCAACCATCTCGATTCTTCTCTCTTTGATAAATTCCTGAATTTCCTTTACCGACTTAAACACAATTCAGCCCTCCTTTATCAAATCGTTTACTACGATTGTTATACTGTTTCCTCAAACTCACTGTTGCAGTGAGGACATTTTATCTTTATCTTTCCTGCTCCGACAGGCACCCTGAGCTTCTCCTTGCAGTATGGGCAGATAAGAACGCGTTTGCCTTCATTTGCCGCCTTGCGGTCTGCCTTTGCAGCCTTGTGATAGACCTTCTGTTCCCTGCTGCCGAAGAATCTGTTCTTCAGTTCAAGGAATTTCATGTTCTCCTGGGCTCTCTTGTCAAAGCATCTTGAGAATGATCTGCTGAAGGTAACAATCAGTATGAGTATTACCAGCACATGAAGTGCTCTTGCCTGAAGGAAGAGGTTCACACCTATAACCACCAGGCACACGATGAATAAGAATTTATTCAGTTCATCATTTCCGTATCTTGTTCTCAACTTCCAATCCTCCTATTCAAAAACCTTCTGGGCCGCCTCAACGGATTTCATTGCATCTTTGCAGTAGAAGTCAGCCCCGATTTCCTTAGCGTAGTCTTCGGTCAGCACGGCGCCTCCGACCATCACTCTGCACTCAGGCACTGCCTGACGTATGGCCCTGATGGTATCCTCCATGCTGGCCAGGGTTGTGGTCATGAGAGCACTCAGTCCCACGAGCTTTATTCCCTTTTCAAGCACTTCATCTACAATGGTCTGAACAGGAACATCTCTTCCCAGGTCGATCATGTTGAAGCCGTAGTTTTCCATGATAACCTTGACTATGTTCTTGCCTATGTCGTGAATGTCACCCTTTACAGTGGCAATGACAACGTCACCCTTTGATTCGCCTCTCTGTCCCGAAGAATCAAGCGCCTTCTTTATCACATCAAATCCGGCCTGTGCAGCCTGCGCCGACTGCATCATTACAGGCAGAAATATCTCACCCTTTTCGAAACCCCTGCCAACTCTGTCAAGTGCAGGGATAAGGTCTTCGTTTACTATGTCCATGGCAGGCTTTGTGGCAAGCAGCTCCTCAACAGCCTTTGCTGCTTCGCTTTCAATGCCGCTGTCTATTGCCTTTGCAATGGCTGACAGTTCTTCACTTGAAACCTTCTTTACGCCACCCTTGCTGATGGCCTTGGACATTTCCGCTTCAGCGTAGCGTTCGATAAACGCCGTGGCTCCCTCGTCTCTGTTTTTGAGAACGTTAAATGCAAAGACAGACGCCATCATGTCTTCATCATTCGGATTGATTATAGGCAGGTCGAGGCCGTTTTCCAGAGCCATGGTCAGGAAGGTTCTGTTTACGACAGATCGCAGTGGCAGACCGAAGCTGACATTGGAAACACCCAGTGCCGTCTTGAGTCCCAGCTTTTCCTTAACCATGCGAAGGGTCTTAAGAGTCTCATCGACCTCCTTCTGCTGTGCCGATGCGGTCAGTGTAAGACAGTCGATAATGATATCCTCTCTCCTGATTCCGTATTCCTCTGCCTTCTCCACTATGCGCTGTGCAATTGCGAAACGCTGATCGCAGGTTTCCGGAATTCCGCTGTCATCCAGGGTTAGTCCGATTACTGCAGCGCCGTATTTCTTTACTATCGGCAGGACTCTGTCCATTATTTCTTCATCCCCGTTGACGGAGTTGACTATTGCCTTGCCGTTATATACTCTCAGTGCCGCTTCAATTGCCTCGGGGTTGGAGGAATCAATCTGCAGAGGCAGTGACGTATGTGCCTGAAGTTTCTTAACCAGAACCGGCATTACCGCCGCTTCATCAAGGCCCGGAACACCCACGTTAACATCGAGTATTTCCGCTCCCGCTTCCTCCTGGCTGACTGCCTGTGCAATCACGTAGTCATAGTCTCCGTCAAGGAGAGCATTCTTCAGCTTTTTCTTTCCCGTAGGATTCAGCCTTTCCCCGATTACTGCAACGTGGTCGACATTAACTACCTTTCTACCGCTGCATACTCTCAGATCTCGCTTCGGTCTTTCCTCTAGACCAAAGAGGCTGGTCAGGGATATTTCCTGTGCCCCTCTTCCTGCCTTTGCAGGATTGCTGTTCACATAGTCTGCGATTCCTCTTATGTATTCCGGAGTTGTGCCGCAGCAGCCGCCAACCATGTCAACGCCTGCATCAACGTACTGCTTCATTATTTCCACGAATTCATCGCAGGAAATGTCATAGCCGCCCGTTGCCGGGTCAGGCAGGCCTGCGTTTGGCTTTGCAACTATCGGCAGCTCCGTATATGTCATGAGCTCCTTAATCAGCGGGAGAATCTGTGCAGGTCCCAGCGAGCAGTTGATTCCCATGGCGTCAACGCCCAGTCCTTCCAGGGTAATTGCCATGGTCTCAAGGCTAGTTCCGGTAAATGTCCTGCCGTTTTCCTCAAAGGACATTGTGACGATTACCGGCAGATCCGTGTTTTCTTTAACTGCCAGAACAGCGGCCTTAACGTCATAGATATCCGTCATTGTTTCTATTGTTACAAGGTCAAGGCCCAGCTCTTCAGCTGCCTTCGCCTCAAGGGCATAGAAATCATAGGCATCCTCAAAGCTCAGCTTCCCGAGGGGTTCAAGCATCTCCCCCTGGGAACCGATATCGTAAGCGAGCAGAATGCCTCTGCCCTTTGCCGCATATTCATCTCTCAGCTTCAGGGCCGGTGCCGCCAGCTTTTCGGAAATAGACATTACAGTTTCGCCAAGGCCATCAATCTTGCTTCTGTTAAGGTTGAATGTTGGCGTGTAAATGAATTCCGATCCCGCCTCAATGTATTCTCTGGCAACAGCTTCAACCACATCCGGGTTGTTTAATGCAAAGGCAGTCGAATCTTCTCCCGCCTTCATTCCACGTGCCTGAAACAGTGTGCCCGTTGCGCCGTCCAGTATTCTTGTTTTATTTCTGTCTGTCATTTATCAGTCCCTGTTCTTCATTAACGTTCCCAGAAGGTTTCTGCCAATGGCTGATCCGATGTTTCCGCCAATGGTCTTGCCCTGCTTTCCGAGAACTGCTTCTCCGACAATCTTGCCCACTTCTCTGCCTACAGTGCTGCCTGTTGTTGATGCAACGCTCTTCTTCATCTTATCCAGGTCGCTCTGCTTTTCCTTCTTCTTCGGTGCTGCCTTCGGCTTTTCTTCCTTTGCCTGGGCTACCTCTGCAGCCGCATCATCCTCTGCCTGCTGCTTCATGCCGCTGATCACCTCATATGCAGACTCTGAATCAATCATCTGACCGTACTTGTTGAAAAGGGTTGAACCCTTCACGAGGTTATCTCTTTCAGAATCGCTTATTGCTCCCATGTAGCTTTCAGGTGGAAGGATATATGCGTGCTCAGCAACCGTAGGTGCTCCCTTTTCATCGAGAACAGATACCACTGCCTCGCCCGTTCCAAGGTTCTGCAGAAGTTCAACTGTATCAAACTCAGGGTTCTCTCTGAATGAATCCGCTGCCGCCTTCAGAACTCTCTGCTCTGCAGGAGTGTATGCATGGAGTGCATGTTCAATCTTATTTCCAAGCTGTGCCATTACAGCCGACGGAATGTCTCCCGGGCTCTGTGTTACGAAGAATATTCCAACGCCCTTTGATCTTATGAGCTTAACTACCTGCTCAATCTTTTCCATTAATGCCTTTGAGGCATTGTTAAAGAGCAGATGCGCCTCATCAAAGAAGAATACAATCTTCGGCTTATCCAGATCTCCAACCTCAGGCAGAATCTCAAAGAGTTCGCTGAGAAGGTAGAGCATGAATGCCGAATAAAGTCTAGGTTTATTGATAAGAGCTTCTGATGCCAGCACATTAACCATTCCGTATCCGCTAGTATTTGTGCAGAAGAAATCGTTAATATCGATTGCAGGTTCTCCGAAGAACTTATCTGCACCCTCTGCTTCAAGTGCAACAATTGCTCTGATAATTGTAGCCATTGAAGTCGGTGCTATGTGACCGTAGTCATCCTTGTAGGCAGCCGCATTGTCTGAAATGTATGTAAGCAGTGCCTTCAGGTCCTTTGTGTCATAGAGAAGCAGCTGCTGGTCATCTGCTATCTTGAAGGATACTGTCAAAAGATCCGACTGGGTATCATTCAGCTCCAGAATCTGTGACAGAAGCTGCGGTCCCATTTCACTTACCGTAGTTCTGAGCGGAATGCCCTTTTCTCCGTATATGTCGTATATGCTGACAGGAAATGCCTTGTATCCGAACTGATCCTTAATGTCAAATCTGCTCAGTCTTTCCTGCATGTTTTCATTGTCTTCGCCAGCCTTGCCTATTCCCGCCATGTCACCTTTGACATCGGAGAAGAATGTAGGCACTCCCATGGCCGAGAATGATTCAGCCAGCACCTTCAGAGTTACTGACTTTCCCGTACCCGTGGCACCGCATATGAATCCATGTCTGTTTACCATCTGTGGATTCATGTATATCTTTTCTGTAAATCCCTTTTCATCGCCCTTTTTAGCGAAAAACACTTTGCCGTTTTCGTTCATATTATTACCTCAAAAAA
>JAUNIQ010000081.1:0-4770 GCA_030535275.1 Bacillota bacterium
AAGGCCAATAGCAAAGGACAGGAGGTAGTATAATGGAACATGCAATGCAACATACACTACTTGGATACTGCTGGTGGGATCTTCCGGCCCTGATTATATTAATTGGAATCATAGTTGTTCTGGTCGTAAGACACAGAAAACTTAAGAAACGTGAACAGGAACTTGAAGACATAATAGCAGAAAAATACACGGATCACAGCGTCATGGAGGAAGAAATAAAGTTCTAATATGAGTGGCGCAAGCAAAAGATTGATGGGAAAATACGACCACAAGAAACACGAGTGGCTTAAGCTCGCCGTGGAGATTGTGGTTGTTATAATTCTGGCCTTTCTGGCATTCAACCTAGTTGTAGGCCTGTCAAGAGTTGATGGAGTATCCATGAAGCCAACTCTGAAGGATACACAGGTTGTGGCTTACTGGAGACTGGGAGATGCATACGAGATTGGTGACATTGTCGCAATCAAAATGCCGAACGGAGACAAGTATGTCAAGAGAATAATCGGCGTTCCCGGCGACGAAATGGATCTGATTGACGGCTATGTATACAGAAACGGTCAAAAGCTGACAGAGAGCTATATAAACGGTCCTGACGGCATAACAGAACCGGAGAACGACCGAATAAGTTATCCTTACAAGGTGGATCCGGGCTGTTTCTGGGTTATGGGTGATAACCGGCAGAACTCTCTGGATTCGAGAGGCTTCGGACCGGTAATCAAGGAGAACATTAAAGGACGATTACTATTCCAGGATATTAATTAAAAATGAGCTTTTGGGACATTCCCCAAAGCTCTTTTTTTTGTTATAATCAGCCCATGAACGAAGAACAATTCAGCGAAGCCTGGGAAAAAGAAATGAAATACATTCAGAAGCAGGAGAGAAAGCTGCAAAGGCAGGCAATGGCTTCTGAAAAAACCTGGAAAAACGCCCTGGAAAATGTAATACCTGAAAAGGCTTACATTAGCCTGAGGGCTGCTTTTGCGACGGCATTTACCATTATTTTCGAGAAGGGTGTTGACGTAATAGAGAAAACCTACAACAAGGAAACTCTCATGAAGGACTTCGAAGCAAAGGACACCGCAGTCGACAAGGTACAGACGAGAAGAGAGCTTCGCAGATTCCGCAGCAAGGCGGCTAAATCAATGAAATGGAAGTCAATAATAACTACAGCTGAAGGCGTGGGTCTGGGCGTGCTGGGAATAGGACTTCCGGACATTGTTCTTTTCATTGGCTTTATTCTGCAATCGGTTTATGAGGTTGCATTAAGGTACGGTTACGATTACAATAAACCTGAAGAAAGAATGCTTATTCTGAAAATGCTGGCAACTGCAATTCAGAAAAGGGAACAGTGGCTTGAAGCCGATCTTGAAGTAGATGAACTTCTTCAGGCCCGACCGATTCCACAGCCTGATGAAATTCAGGAACAGATTGCTGCCACGGCAGATGTTTTCGCACTGGACATGCTGGTGCTGAAATTCATCCAGGGACTTCCTGTTGTTGGGGCTGTCGGAGGATTGAGCAATCCGATTTACTACAGCAAAATCATGGAATACATTCAGTTGAAATACCATAAGAGATATCTTTTGGAAAAGAAGGAGGAAAAAGAATGGTAGGAATTATTATTATTGTTGTGATAATAGTTATTCTTGGAATCTGGTTCATCTCTGCTTACAACAAATTCATAAAGATGAAGAACAAGATCGAAGAAGCTTTCGCAACTATGGATGTTTACCTCAAGAAGAGATGGGACCTGGTTCCTAATCTGGTAAATACGGTAAAGGCATATGCACAGCATGAAAAGTCGACATTTGAGTCAATTGCAGCATTAAGAAGCAGAAATTATGATTCAATGTCAGCAAACGAAAAGGTTGAAGCCAACGGCCTCATGGGAGGACTGCTGGGAAGACTGATTGCTACAGCTGAAGCTTATCCCGAACTTAAGGCAAACGAGAACTTTCTGGATCTCCAGAGAAAACTCAACGAATTTGAAGACGATATTGCCAACAGCCGTAAGTACTACAACGGTTGTGTAAGACAGATGAACACTGCAGTTGAATCATTCCCGAGCAACATCATCGCAGGCATCTTCCACTTCGAAAGATATAAGATGTATGAGGTTGACGATGCAAGAGAACGTGAAAACGTTAATGTTGATTTCGGTGACATGGCTGCACCTACGCCTGCCGCTCAGGCAGCTGCACCGGCAGCTCCGGAAACACCTGCAGAGGCACCTGTTGTTGACGCGGCGCCAACAGATGAACCGCCACAGGCATAATTCATTTGAACTCAAAGAACGCCAGATTGATTCCGGCGTTCTTTTTTTATACAATGTAAATGATGAGATACGAGAAAACAGTCAGAGCAACATTCATAGAACGCGAAAACAGGTTCATGGCCACAGTCCGTCTTGAGGATGGAAGTGAGGTGAAGGTTCACGTCAAAAATACAGGTCGCTGCAGGGAACTGCTTGTTCCCGGATGCAAGGTTTACCTGGAGGATTTTGATGGGAGAATGGGCTCGCGCAAGATGAGATATTCCCTCATTGCAGTCGAGAAGAAGCGTCCGGGAATGGGAGACCTCCTCATAAACATGGACTCCCAGGCTCCGAACAAAGTGGTTCAGGAAGCGCTGGAGACAGGCGTGCTGGAACTTCCGGGAATGAAGGGGGAACTGACGACCGTAAAGCCGGAGCAGAAGTACGGTGCTTCCAGGTTTGACTTTTATGTTGAATCGGAGCATGACAGGGCTTTTATCGAGGTGAAGGGAGTCACTCTGGAAGAGGCTGGTTTTGCACGATTTCCCGATGCACCTACAGAGCGCGGATTGAAGCACATTAATGAACTTGTCGGGGCTTATGCAGAGGGCTATGAAGCTTTTATTGTTTTTGTAATCCAGATGAAAGAGATGCATGTCTTCGGGCCCAACTACGAGACGCAGCCGGAATTCGGCAGGACTCTAATAGAGGCGGAAAAGGCCGGTGTGAAGATACTCGCATATGACTGTGAAGTAAGACCGGACAGTCTGAAACTGGACATGCCGGTAGCAATAGATTTGAACGAGAAACAGGCGGAGGAAGAATAATGGGAGCACTTACAGGACTTAAAATACTTGACTTTTCGACACTGCTTCCGGGACCCTATGCGACTCTTGTAATGGCGGATATGGGTGCTGAGGTTGTAAGTGTTGTTGCGCCTGACAGGGTAGACCTTGTTACTCAGTGGCCTCCTGTTATCAGAGAAAGCGAGGGCGAAGATGGAAAGGGCATTACGGCTGCGGCAGCATGGCTGGGCCGAAACAAGAAATCCATATTCGTCAACCTGAAAACGCCTGAAGGCATTGAGGCAATCAGACGTCTTGTTACACCTGAAGAAAAGGGTGGAGGCGGTTTTGACATAATAATGGAACAGTTCAGACCCGGAGTCATGGACAGGCTTGGCATTGGCTACGAAGCACTGTCGGAGCTGAACCCTGCGCTCATTTTCTGTTCACTGACGGGATACGGGCAGACAGGTCCCATGGCAATGCGTGCAGGTCATGACATCAATTACATGTCAAGATCAGGTAATATGAATCAGGCAGGTCGAAAGGAAACCGGTCCGGTTCTTACAAACATGCAGGTGGCAGATGTTGCGGTTGGATCCATGAACAGCGTGGTCAGCATTCTCGCAGCGGTTAATTACAGAAACAATACAGGCGAGGGCCAGTATCTGGATGTTGCCATGATGGATGGAATGATTCCTTTTAACAGCATGGACGGAGCATCATGGCTTGGAGGGGGAGAATCCCCTGAGAGAGAAACACAGCTGCTTAACGGCGGCGGGATCTATGATTTCTATGAAACTGCCGACGGAAGATACATGAGCGTTGGCTCCCTTGAACCGAAGTTTTTTGCCGATCTATGCAAGGGCCTGGAGCTTGATGCAAAGGCAGACAAGGAGCAGATAAGACAGCGCTTCAGAGAAAAAACTCTTTCTCAGTGGTGCGAGGTGTTCAGCAGACTGGATGCCTGCGTTGAGCCGGTTCTGACAATGGAGGAAATGCGCGAGGATGAACAGGTAAAGGCAAGAGAAATGCTTCCGGAGGTTGAAATACCGGGTACAGAAATTTCCGTTCAGCAGCTGGGAAATCCCATGAAGCTGAGCAAGTGTCCTGTAGAATACAGGCATGCGGGATTCCCTGCAGGTTATAATACAGATGAGGTCCTGGTCAAGCTGGGATTCAATGAGGAAGAAATACAGTTAATTAAGAAATAAGATGGGTCTGATAATAGCATTCATTATTTTCATAGGAAGCATGATAACAATGCTGATCACAGGGCACTCAATGGTGTGGGCACTGCTGGTCGGTCTTTTGCTGTTCACAGTACTGGGACTCCATAAACTTAAAAAAGGTGAGGAGCAGCTTGGGATAGTCGAGGGAATTAAAGAACTTGCTTCAAACTCATGGGGCTCAATAAAAGAGTCTCTTATTGTAATAGAAGTAATGCTTATTATCGGTTTTATTACGGCCGCATGGAGAGTATCCGGAACCATTACGGTATTCGTATACTACGGAATGAAGGTAATAGTGCCGCCACTCTTTCTCGTAATAACATTCCTGCTCTCATGTCTTCTCAGCTACGCGCTGGGAACATCATTTGGAGTTGCCGGAACAGTGGGAGTAATATTCATGGCTCTTGCAAGGAGTGGTGCTGTTAATCCGGTTATTACGGCAGGAGTTATCATGTCAGGCATCTATTTTGGCGACAGAGGATCCCCGGTTTCATCAAGTGCT
>JAUNIQ010000081.1:4780-7929 GCA_030535275.1 Bacillota bacterium
AAAACAGACATACTGGAAAACGTACGTCTGATGATGAAGACGGCTCTGCTGCCTTTTGCAATTACAATGGCCGCGTATATAGTTCTGTCGATAATGAACCCAATCAGCCACGTTGATGCGGGAATCATTCAGGCATTTGAAGACGAGTTTACACTTTCACCATGGGCATTTGTTCCTGCTGTATTAATGCTGGCGCTGCCTCTGTTCAAGGTGGGCGTTATTCTTTCCATCAGCATCAGCATTCTCGCAAGTGTTGCAGTGGCATTCTTCATCGAGAAGGTGTCCATTCTGAAAATAATAAAGATTCTCTTCCTCGGATACCATTCCACAGGTGACGGCCTTGGTGCAATTCTGGACGGAGGCGGACTTGTATCCATGCTGGAAATAGTAGCAATACTCGCTATCTCCTGCGCATATTCCGGCATTTTCAACAGGACGGATATGCTGCTGAGTCTGCTCAGTCTCATAGAAAAGTGCTGTACAAAAACAGGACGTTATGCGACTACATTCTTCGTAAGTGTAGCGACATGTGTCGTATTCTGCAATCAGACAATAGCTACTCTCATGTGCAGTGATCTGCTGACGAAGCCGTATCTGAATACAGGAGGAAGCCGACAGGAGCTTGCCATAGATATGGAAAATACGGTAATCATTGTAGTTGGCCTAATTCCATGGTGCATAGCATGCAGCGTTCCGCTTACATTCTTCAATATAGGAATCAACGCACTGCCTTGGGCATTCTACATGTATCTGGTACCGCTCTGCTACTTCTTCACTAAGAAGAGGTGGTTTGGGAATAGAGCTCACGGCGCAGAAAACCAAGACGGTTGAGTAGCTCATCCATATGGAAGTTTCCATAGTGAATGATTCTGGCAAAACGGTCAAGATAATCATCGCAGCCATCGGAAACATCAGCTTTAAGCTGGGCAATAAGATTAAGTAAATTTCGCTTAAGGTCTGCAGGGCTGTCAGTCGCAGGCACATAAGCGATTTTTATTTCTCCCGTATCAGTATTGTAAAAAATCGTATCTTTATTTAACTGAATTTTTGCGGGAGTAATAAGATAATCTGCAATTCCTCTGATTATGATTATGACATTTTCTATTATGAAAAATGCATCTTCAACCGTTTCCACAGAATAGTGCTTCAGGGGAACGAATCCGCTGCAGTCATAATAGGCAACCTGTTCGGAGTTTTCGCCTATAAAGATCATGGGAATGAGATAATTGCATTCTCCTGAAATCAACATTACTTTTTCGTATTCCAGAACCTTGCTGTCATTCAATTTCATTTTGTATTCATTGTTTTCCCACATGTCAGTTACCTCCGCATTTGATGCAGGGAGTATAGCCTCTTCTTTCGGCTTCTCCCTTGTCTATTACTATTGTGTGGCGCTTAATGCAGCGACAGCTGCCACGATGATAAGCAGTGTCCTCGCCGCTGAAACAGAAGACAAGGCTGCCATTGTCCAGGCTGCCGGAATCGCACATGGCACAGCCCGAGTATTTCTTTTTAAGGCTATTGGTAAGAATACAGCTGCGTACACTGGCTTTGACATAGCTGCAGTTTTCCTTATGGTAGCGGGTGCCGCTCTGAGGAAAAACCCACACAGCCGTTGATTGCTCATCACTTTCAAGCCCTTCTGTGCCCAGTGGACTGCCGCCGTATTTTCGACCAATGAAATCACGGTATCTGATTCTGCCTTCAATGTCATAATCACGCCCGAAGCCAAGCGGCAGGGCAAGATGAACTGTGGCAGATACTCTGCATGTTTCATGCCCGCCTGTGACCGAAAGATTCTGCAGGTCCGGCACATCTTCATCAATTCGCTGCCGCACGCGGTAAGCGGCTGCTATTCCTGCAGGTCCGCTGCTTGCTGTAGCTGCAGAATAGGAGCACTCATCAAGAGCTCCGTTCATGCAGTTTTCCCATATGGCGTCAGCACTAATAAAGTACCCTATGGTCAGAACCGCAAGGATTACAAGAGGCAGGAAAATTGCCGCCTCAACAGTGTAGAATCCGTTTCTGCTATTTTTGAACAGAGATAGTTTGTCAGTATTTTTTATCATAAACAAGGTCTTTCCCATTTACCCTGGAATCAATTGATATGCCTGTTGAACACTCCTCAATAAGGAAATCTGCATCGTAATTTTTGCGCATGTTAATCTGAATCAGATCCAGTATTCGCGCTGTTTTTATGTTGTCACCCTTTATGAAGAGAAGAACACGCAGATAGTCTGCGTATGAGCGCCCTCTGTCTGAAGCCGGCAGGATACAGCCTGTTTCAGGGTCATAGCCGGAAATAAGCGAATCCAGATCTATGGCCCAGGACAGATTATCCTTTATTAGCGGTACGTTATGGCCTGCATGGAGCAGATTCACATCATTCTTTGCTTCTGCAGTTGCCCATACCAGTGCAATTCCGGCCTGAGTTACGGTTCCAAGAATTCCGGGTGTTAATACTTCTGCTGCGGCAGAAACTGCGGCCACCTTTTCCGGGTCAGAGTAAATGTGGGAAAGGTTCAACCCGGTTCTGAGGGCAATCAGTGCCAGGTCAATCTTCCTTGTGTTTTTATCATCAGACAGTTCACCGCAGATAATGTACTCAACTTCAGCATTGAAGAAGTGGTCATCTGCTGCCACGTGAGAACTGTTGTTGAACATTGCCAGAATGTAGCTGTCCATCAGGTATTTGGAACTGCCTTTTCTGAATATTGCTTTCGGATGTTTCATGTTATCCGCAAGCTTTTCGGCAGCCGCTATTATGCTTTCGTCCGGCATGGAACGGGAGGGCAGGCTGGTAATGGTAGGACCGTGTCGCAGCGTGTGACCCTCAGAGCTGACTGCTGTCCCGGAGTCTGAATCGGCTGTGCCCAGGAGCAGATTTTTAGCTCCTCCGGATTTCATGTATGCCAGAATCTGTTCTCTCACAGGCTCAGGATCAACCGTGCTGTATCTGCCTGCATTAACAGATGCTTTGCTGAAATCAAGGCCCTTTATATTATCCAGTGAGTATCCCGCATATCTGTCCAGTTTGGAGGACAGTTCATCGTTTGTGCCGCGCAGCAGGAAAAGCCCGTAATCTCTCTGAATGTAGTAGTCGTATTCTCCCAGAATTGAATCCGCAGCAAGGTTCATTACTCCGTCAC
>JAUNIQ010000082.1 GCA_030535275.1 Bacillota bacterium
GGTAATACCAAACAGAGGAGCGTGGCTGGAATTTGAAACCGACTCTAACGAAGTCCTTTCTGTTAGAGTGGACAGAACTCGTAAGCAGCCTGTCACTACTATGCTCAGAGCACTGGGCATGGGTACTGACCAGGAAATCATAGATATTTTTGGAGAAGAACCAAGACTTCTCAAGACTCTGGAAAAAGACCCTACAAAGAACTACGAAGAAGGTCTTAAGGAAATCTACAAGAAACTGAGACCCGGCGAACCGCCAACAGTTGAAAGTGCAAATCAGCTGTTCACATCAATGTTCTTCGACCCTAAGCGTTATGACCTGGCTAAGGTTGGCAGATACAAGTACAACAAGAAGCTTGGCCTGTACAACAGACTTTCAGGAAACATCGTCGCAGAAGATGTTATCGATCCTAACACAGGAGAGATTCTTGCAGAAGCAGGACAGAAGGTAGACAAGGACCTGGCAAGACAGATCGAAAACGCCGGTGTTGAATCAGTAATGGTTCAGAGTAACATCGATGAAAACGATAAGACAAAGGTTATCGGCAACCAGTTTGTAGATATTGCAAACTATGTTGAATATGACCTTTCAGATCTGAAGATTGCAGAAAGAGTATATTATCCTGTACTTATGGAAATCCTTGAAGAAAACAAGGATGCAGGCGAAGAAGAACTCAAGGAAGCTCTCAGACTGAGAAAGAATGACCTTTCACCAAAGCATATCCTCGTTGCAGACGTTGTAGCTTCAGTCAGCTATCTGCTGAACCTGAACTATGACATCGGTAATATCGATGATATCGACCACCTGGGCAACAGAAGACTGAGAACTGTAGGCGAACTGCTGCAGAACCAGATTAGAATCGGCCTGTCCAGAATGGAAAGAACAATCAAGGAAAGAATGAACACCCAGGATATCGCTGAAGTAACTCCTCAGTCACTGATGAACATCAGACCTGTTACTGCAGCAATCAAGGAATTCTTCGGAAGTTCACAGCTTTCACAGTTCATGGACCAGACTAACCCTCTGGCTGAGCTGACTCACAAGAGAAGACTTTCCGCACTCGGACCTGGCGGACTTTCAAGAGAAAGAGCCGGATTCGAAGTAAGAGACGTACACCATTCACATTACGGAAGAATGTGTCCAATAGAAACACCAGAAGGACCAAACATCGGACTTATCGGTTCGCTGACTACTTATGGTGTAATCAATCAGTACGGATTCATTGAAACTCCATACAGAGTAGTAGACAAGAAGACAGGCGTTGTTACAGAAGAAATCCACTATCTGACAGCAGATGATGAAGAGGATAAGATTGTAGCACAGGCAAATGAGCCACTGGATTCAAAGGGACATTTCGCCAACCTGAAGGTTGCAGCAAGAGGCAAGGGCGGCGACATCGACCTGGTTCCTAGAGAAGTTGTTGACTACATGGACGTTTCACCTAAGCAGGTAGTATCAGTTGCTACAGCAATGATTCCGTTCCTTGAAAACGACGACGCCAACCGTGCACTCATGGGCTCCAACATGCAGCGTCAGGCAGTACCTCTCATGGTAACTGAAGCTCCTATGGTTGGAACAGGCATGGAATACAAGGCAGCAAGAGACTCCGGAGTTGCTCAGCTTGCAGTTAACTCAGGTACAGTTTCATTTGTTGACGCCGACAGAATCGTAATCACTCGCGATGACGGCGAAGGCGAAGAAGAACACAAGCTGCTCAAGTTCAAGAGATCAAACCAGGGCACATGCATCAACCAGAGACCTATCGTCTTCAGAGGTGAGCATGTAGAGGCAGGCGAAGTAATCGCTGACGGTCCTTCAACAGCAAACGGCGAAGTTGCACTGGGCAAGAACCTTCTCATCGGATTCATGACATGGGAAGGCTACAACTACGAGGACGCTATCATCCTCAACGAAAGACTTATCATGGAAGACGTTCTCACGTCAATCCATATTGAAAAATACGAATCAGAAGCCAGAGATACCAAGCTTGGACCTGAAGAAATCACAAGAGACATTCCGAACGTTGGAGAGGACGCTCTGAGAGATCTGGACGAAGAAGGTATCATAAGAATCGGTGCTGAAGTAAACTCCGGCGACATTCTCGTTGGTAAGGTTACTCCTAAGGGAGAAACTGAGCTGACAGCAGAAGAAAGACTTCTGAGAGCAATCTTCGGTGAAAAGGCAAGAGAAGTCAGAGACACATCACTGAAGGTTCCACATGGCGAAACAGGCATAGTTGTTGACGTTAAGATTTTCTCAAGAGAGAACGGAGACGAACTGCCTCCTGGCGTTAACAAGCTGGTAAGAGTATATATCGCTACAAAGAGAAAGATTCAGGTAGGCGACAAGATGGCAGGTCGTCACGGAAACAAGGGTGTTATTTCAAGAATCCTTCCTGAAGAAGACATGCCATTCCTCGAAAACGGACAGCCTCTGCAGGTAATGCTCAATCCTCTGGGCGTACCTTCACGTATGAACGTTGGACAGGTTCTGGAAGTTCACCTGGGTCTGGCTGCCAAGAGCAAAGACTGGTACATTGCAACACCGGTATTTGACGGCGCAACAGAAAAAGACATTATCGAACTCCTTAAGGAGACAGGATACAGTGAAACAGGTAAGCTGAGACTGAGAGACGGCAGAACAGGTGATTACTTCGATAACCCTGTAACAGTCGGCTACATGTACATGCTGAAGCTGCACCATCTGGTTGACGACAAGATTCACGCTCGTTCAACCGGTCCGTACTCACTGGTTACACAGCAGCCTCTGGGTGGTAAGGCCCAGTTCGGCGGACAGCGTTTCGGTGAAATGGAAGTATGGGCTCTGGAAGCATACGGAGCAGCTTACACACTGCAGGAAATCCTTACTGTCAAGTCAGACGATATCGTTGGTCGTGTTAAGACTTACGAAGCAATCGTTAAGGGTGAAAACATTCCTGAACCTGGCATCCCTGAATCATTCAAGGTACTGATTAAGGAAATGCAGTCACTGTGTCTGGACATTAAGGTTCTCGATGAAAACAGCGAAGAAATCGAAATCAAGGAAGACAGCGATGTTGAAGGTTATGCTGCAATCGAAAGACTGGCAGACAGAGAACTGGAAAACAAGGCAAGACTTGAAGCTGAAGCGGCTGAGGAATACGAGGAAGAGGAAAAACCGGAAGATGAATTCGGTGATGAACTCGCTGAGTTTGACGAAGACGTTGAACCTGATTTCGAACTCGTAGAAGAAGAAATCGAAGAACTTAGAGAAGAAGACATCGATAAGATTGAAGAAATTGAAAGCGCACCAGACGGTGAGCCGGTTGAAGAATAGGAAAGGGGTAAAGAATAATGAGTGAAAATACAAATTATGAAATGAACAACTTTGAAGCCCTGCAGATCGGACTGGCATCACCTGAAAAGATCAGAAGCTGGTCTCATGGCGAGGTAACAAAGCCTGAAACCATTAACTACAGAACCCTTAAGCCTGAAATGGACGGTCTTTACTGCGAAAGAATTTTCGGACCTACAAAGGACTGGGAATGCCACTGCGGTAAGTACAAGAGAATCAGATACAAGGGTATCGTATGTGACAAGTGCGGAGTAGAAATCACAAAGGCCAAGGTAAGACGTGAAAGAATGGGCCACATTGAGCTGGCATCACCTGTTTCACATATCTGGTACTTCAAGGGAATCCCTTCAAGAATGGGACTGGTGCTTGATATTTCACCTAAGACTCTGGAAAAGGTTCTCTACTTTGCAAACTTTATCGTAATTGATCCGGGTAACACCGGTTTCGCTTACAAGGAGATTCTCACTGAGCAGCAGTGGAGAGAGGCAATGGACGATCCTGCTCTGAAGTTCAAGGCAGGAAGCGGTGCAGAAGCCGTTAAGGAACTCCTTTCACAGGTTGATCTTGAGGAACTGTCAGCAGACCTTACTGACAAGCTCAAGAAGGCAACAGGACAGAAGAAGATCAGAATCACAAGAAGACTGGAAGTAATCGAAGCACTGAGAGTATCAGGAAACAGACCTGAATGGATGGTGCTGGATGTAATTCCTGTAATTCCACCTGACCTGAGACCTATGGTTCAGCTGGATGGCGGCAGATTTGCTACTTCAGACCTGAATGACCTGTACAGAAGAGTAATCAACAGAAACAACAGACTTAAGAGACTGCAGGAACTGAATGCTCCTGACATCATCGTAAGAAACGAGAAGAGAATGCTTCAGGAAGCTGTTGACGCACTTATCGACAACGGCAGAAGAGGCAAGCCTGTAACAGGCCCTGGACAGAGAGCTCTCAAGTCACTGTCAGACATGCTTAAGGGTAAGCAGGGAAGATTCAGACAGAACCTGCTCGGTAAGCGAGTTGACTACTCAGGCCGTTCCGTAATCGTAGTAGGACCTGAACTTAAGTTCTACCAGTGCGGACTTCCTAAGAAGATGGCTCTGGAACTCTTCAAGCCTTTCATCATGAAGAAGCTTGTTGAAAACCAGAATGCACATAATATCAAGAGCGCCAAGAGAATGGTTGAAAAGGTAAGCCCTGAAGTATGGGATGTACTGGAAGGCGTTATCAAGGAACACCCTGTAATGCTTAACCGTGCCCCGACCCTGCACAGACTGGGTATCCAGGCATTTGAACCTGTCCTCGTTGAAGGTAAGGCAATCAAGCTTCACCCACTGGCATGTACGGCATTTAACGCTGACTTCGACGGTGACCAGATGGCCGTTCACGTACCTCTTTCAGTTGAGGCACAGGCAGAAGCAAGATTCCTTATGCTGTCAGTAAACAACATTCTGGCACCAAAGGATGGCTCACCAATTACAACACCAACACAGGACATGATCCTTGGTTCATATTACCTGACATTCGACCCTAAGGAAGAAGACGAAACTCTGCCGGCTGAAACAGGCGACGGCAAGGTGTTCACAGATATGGATGAAATGCTCATGGCTTATGAAACAGGCAAGGTAAGCATCCATGCAAGAGTCAAGGTAAGAATGTACAATGGCGAAGATGATGAAAGAGGCAGACTTGTTGAATCAACTGTCGGCAGATTTATCTTCAACCAGCAGATTCCTCAGGATCTGGGATATGTAGACAGAGACGAAGACCAGTACTCACTGGAAATCGACTTCCTCTGCACCAAGAAAACATTGGGACAGATTATCGACAGATGCTACAGAAGACACGGCAACACAGATACTGTTCTCATGCTGGACTACATCAAGAATATGGGTTACCACTATTCTACAAAGGCAGCAATCACAATAGGAATCTCCGACATGGAAATTCCTGAAGCAAAGGAAGGCATCATCGCAGCATCAGAGGAACAGGTTGACAAGTACGACAAGGCTTACAGACGTGGTCTCGTATCCAACAAGGAAAGATACGAAAAGGTTATCGAAATCTGGAACAAGACTACAGATGATGTAGCTGACGCACTTATGGATTCACTGGGAAGCCTGAACAACCTGTACATCATGGCACATTCAGGAGCCAGAGGTTCCAAGAACCAGATCAGACAGATCGGCGGCATGCGTGGTCTGATGGCTAACGCAACAGGTAAGACAATCGAAATCCCTATCAAGGCAAACTTCCGTGAAGGACTTTCCGTACTGGAATACTTCCTTTCATCAAACGGAGCCCGTAAGGGACTGGCCGATACAGCTCTTAGAACAGCCGACTCAGGTTATCTGACAAGAAGACTGGTTGACGTTTCACATAACGTAATCGTAAGAGAAGACGACTGCGGAACAGAAGAAGGTATCATCGTAAAGGCCTTCACTGACGGTAAGGAAGTTATTGAAAAGCTTAAGGACCGTATCGTTGGCAGAACTGCACTCGACGACATCGTAGACCCTGCAACAGGCGAAGTAATCGTTGAATGCGACGAAGAAATCAGCGAAGCTGCAGCTCAGGCAATTGAGGACGCAGGAATCAAGGCAGTCGGCATCAGATCAGTCATGACATGCAAAAGCAAGACCGGCGTTTGTGCCAAGTGCTACGGACGTAACCTTGCAACAGGCGAAAGCGTTAACATCGGTGAAGCAGTTGGTATCCAGGCAGCACAGTCAATCGGTGAACCTGGTACACAGCTTACAATGAGAACATTCCATACAGGCGGCGTTGCCGGATCAGACATCACTCAGGGGCTTCCTAGAGTAGAGGAACTGTTCGAGGCAAGAAAGCCTAAGGGTATTGCTGAAATCTGCAAGTGCGACTGCACAATTACAGGAATTGCACCTACACCGGAAGGCAAGACAGAAATCAAGGTTCGTGAAGAACGCACAAACGAAGACGGCGAAATCGAATACAATGATGACGTTTATCAGATTCCTTACGGCGCAAGAATCGTCGTTTCAGAAGGCGACTTCGTTGGAGCAGGTGAGAACATCACACACGGACCACTTGACCCTAAGGACATTCTGAGACTGAAGGGCGTTGACGGCGTATACGAATACCTCCTGAAGGAAGTTCAGAGAGTATACAAGAACCAGGGTGTAGATATCAACGACAAGCACATCGAAGTTATCGTTGGTCAGATGCTTTCAAAGATGAAGGTTAACGATCCTGGAGATACCGGACTTCTTCCTGGCGGACAGTATGGCAAGTTTGAAGTTGAAGAAGCTAACGAGGAAGCAATTGAAGCAGGTGGAGAACCTGCAGAAGCAGAAAGACTTCTCCTCGGTATCACTAAGGCTTCACTGGCAACTAACTCATTCCTGTCAGCGGCATCATTCCAGGAAACTACAAGAGTTCTTACAGATGCAGCAATCAAGGGTAAGACTGACCATCTGGAAGGTCTCAAGGAAAATGTTATCATCGGTAAGCTGATTCCTGCAGGAACAGGAATGAGAAAGTACAGAAATACTGAACTGGACTACGGTGTAAACGCATCACTCATTGAGAACTACAGACAGGCACTGCTCGAAATGGAAGAGGATGATGACGAAGGCGAGGCCTACGAAGATGTAGAAGGCATCGCACCTGAAATGGCAACAGCAGATGATCTTGAATCTGCAGAGGCATATGCAGGCGAATCCGAATTCGTAAACGAAGCAGACATTTCAGAGGAAGAATAATTCCCGAAAACAGCATAAAAATAGAGCCACCTGAAATGAAAGGTGGCTCTTTTTTCGCTTTCTACAGCGGCTTAAGCACTTTCTTGTAAACGTAATACATGCCGGCTCCGTCTGCAGCCATTAGTATTACCATGATCAGCCTTACTATTTTCGGTAATCCGAAGAAGTTAACTGCCGCGCCTATAATAAGCAGTGCGCCGAGAATCGCCATGAGTATTCCGAATTTCCTGGCAAACTCTTCAACTGACTTTCTCTTGTATCTGTAGTCCTTTTCATTAGGGGCATTTTTGTATTTCAGAAGTCCCTTGACCACCAGCCAGAGTCCAAATCCCGCCCAGAGAATTACCGGTGCATAATATATTAAAAGTCCACTCATTTTCCACCTCCTGTAATGTGTTAAGTATAGCCGAAAAGT
>JAUNIQ010000083.1 GCA_030535275.1 Bacillota bacterium
CCCAAAGTCAGGAATGAGATAGTGGATGATGAGAATAGGATTTCTATCAGGAATAAGATAAGCCCTATCTGGAATACTCATTCTCTTAAGACGACGCTCTGCATCGTCTTTATATTTGAACTCGTACTCCGGACGCTTCAGTTCTCTGAATGCTTCTTCTGCAGCGTCTTTCTCGCTCGCAGACAAGCCATGCTTAGTTAGTCCCATAGTACCAATTCTCATCTTTCCGCCGTAAACACTGAGAATGCCGGATTTTTTAGAAAGAGGTCTCTTGGTCGGGTGAACGGAAATATGCTCGCCAATGGGATGCGCTGCTCCTGTTCCGCTGTCTAAAACAAGAACGTCCCATGTTTTAAATCGAGGATTGTTCTTGATGTATTTCTCAAGCGCTTCTCCGTCAGCTTCCATATTCAAGTGATGATTTTCATAAGTTCGAACATATTCGCATATTAATTCTGCTGGAACCGCACCCCAGAATAACGGCTGTTTGCCGGAACCATTTGGCATTCCACATTCAGCAAAGATGCCTTGGATAAATTTGTCTGTGCGCCTTCTATTTGCTCTGATGCAAGAGATTTCAGTCCTGAATCTTGGCGTCTCAAAGAATTTTCCATCAAGAGTAATCCAGTATTCCTGTCTCTCTGCATGCTTCATTTTATTGCGTGCCGTAATAATTAATGAGGTGGGATGAGCACGAACACGCAAGCCAAATTCTTTGGGTGTAGCACCCAGGCGGTTCATCTTAGCAATATCCTCGCGAAGCTCATTTGCAGCCTGGGTAATATGAGAATACCAACCGATAGAATCATCTGGCATCCAAATTCTGAAGAGCTTTTCGTAGCCGGTTCGATAACCAAACCAACGCCCCATCTGCATCAAAGTATCATACATCTGTGTGTTTCTATGGAAATAGCTTACTACGAGGCCTTCAAGTGTCAAACCTCTGGAAAGGCTTAATCCACCAACCGCAATAACGCGTAATCCGGTATCACTATATTCGGTATAGTCCAGTTGGCACTTCTTTGGTTAATCGTTCGTACTTCTATTGCACTGATTGAAGACAGAAGATAGTTCTTTTGAACATCTTCCCACGCTAGCTTATAGTCACCAAAGCAATACTGCGGATCATTCCACATATCACGCAGGGCTCTCATATTTTTGTTTTTGCAGGCGATCTGCTCTGACTGCATGCAATAATGACGCACATCTCGCTGGATTTCATACAACCATTCAACAATCAGATTTGTTATCTGCTCCTGAACTCGTACAAATCTGCTGACATTTACCATCATAGATCTGTGGGCAGCATTATCCCCAGCAACATCACGTGCAACGTTTGCTAAAAGGAAATACCTAAGTGCTGAGTAAAGACTTTCGGGCAGTCCATTTATAGTGATGTACTGTTTATGCTTGTATGGGAAATACTCATTCGCGTCATCAATGGTTATTAGTGACTTAGCGTATTCCGCATTATCACCAAACACTTCGTTGCTTCCAATGTAGTCTGTGGGAGGATCAAGCGCATAGATATAGTCTGCCGGGAACAGATCATCATTTTCCATATCCTCATTTTTCTCTGGAAGAATGAAGATATTGGCAAAGGGCGTCGCCGTAACAGCAACGTAGGAACTCTTGACGAAGAGTTTTAACAATTCTCGAATGTGTTTATTGATCGTTGTCGGATCGTTATCTCCACGAGTATTGATTGAAGCATTATCAGCCTCGTCATCGATGAGCATAAGTGGGAGGTCGATATGCCCCTGATTGTTCGTGTTATAGTCCTTGAGCCAATCGATCAAATTTTGTAATGCACGAGCATTCTTTTTCATGACAAACACAACTGGCTCTGTACTCATGTTATGAAGGCTTGCGTTCATGCCGCGCACAACATTAGTTTTAAAGTCACTGGATTCTGTAGTAAAACCTGTGGCAAAGCGCCGGGAATCTTTGCTGCCAACACCTTTTTTGATAGTCTGACTGTTTCTCTGCAAATATGCCTTACTGCTTCTTCCAATAAAACCCTCGTCCACACGTTCCTGGGTCTGCCTGCGTAAACTCTCTACGGTTCCAGTCAACAGAATAATAACTTTATAGCCCACGTCAGCAGCCTTATTCATAATTGCAATATAGTTTGCTGTTTTACCAGACTGAATGTCGCCTAGCAGCAATCCTCGTCTATGTAAAGCTCCTGGTATAGTAGGATCACCAGCACGGTCAACTACTCTGTCGGAAACTGTATCTATGGTCGAAATAACACCGGAGGTTCTCTGCAAATCCTGTTCCAGATACAAAGCATATCTGTCCCAGTAAAAAAACTGCATATTGGGATTATTTCTTTTCTTCGCTGCAAGCCAAGGCTCATATTCCCGCTCAATTACAATGCCGACATCCATTGCAACATCAAGTGCAGCCTGCAGCTTCCTAATTAAGTTTTCCTTGTCCCCATCATCAATTGGCATCATACGACTAACCATGTCACATGCCGCACGCAATTCATCTTCTGTTGGGGCGCGGTTTATCGCGACAGAACCAATTTGAGTTCTCACAAATTTTTCAAATAAGGATAAGTCAGCCATTTCCTAACTCCTTTGCAAGCATATCTACTATTTTTCGATAATTGCAGAATGGATCTGTTTGCATCATCAGCTGGATCTGCATATCTCTGGCCGGATCTCCTGCAATATTGGCCAGAATTGTCATTGCTGTCTCCATTGCCTCAGTTTCAGCATCCTTTTCTTTTCTGACATTAACTTGTTCTTCGTTGTTCAAATCCACATACAGCTGGTTCAACGGGAGATTACCTTCTGCCAATCTCAAATAGTTCTCCAGCAGTTTTTTCTGTTCTGAATCCAATGTCTCCGAAAGCAGTTTCAGAAGGAGGTGTTCACGATTCAGGTTATAAACAACTCCATCCCTGATCTTTGTCTTGCTCCAAAGATGGCTTCCATCGTCGCTCACTTCACGCTTGCCCCTAAAAGTCCAAGCTCTCTTGGATCCTTCTGAAATTCGAGCAACTATTCTGGATAGGTTCTTTTTGATTACATCTGGGGGAACCGCCGTTGATTTACGAATATCGAGTGTCCACAAATGATCCAGTGCATTTGGAACATCAACCCTAATTCGTGCCAGCTTTGATAATTCATCCTTTCTATGCATCCTGAACCAGGTGCCCCAGACAAGCAGACGTTTATTGCGATATACATAAAATCCCTGATCTTTTGTCAACCCTTCGGTTCCGCCCAATGCAGCCTTTTCCTTTTTAGTTAGTGCGCTGACATGAGGCAGCATAAATGCAGAAACATAAACAGGATGTCCTTCAATGTTGAATCGCTCGTCTGCTTGGAATACCGTACTGCGACCAATTAAAAAAGGATCTTTTGGTTCAACTGCTAGCCCATTGATGGTTAAACGTAATTTAGTGATCCCAGCCTCGCCAGCAAGATAGCGATGAAACACTAATGCAAGATGGTCTCTTACGTAATCCATTTGTTTATTCATCAGCTTATCCGGTGTTGCTGTGCCTTTTAACATTCGGTCAAGATTTTCCCAAATAACTAGAGTGCCATGTTTTAGAGGTTTAAGTTGTTCTTGATATTGGGGAATGATTAGCAGATCTTCGGGATCTAAACTGATAAGGGCCCAGGATTCCTGTTTGTAAATTTCGTCAAGATCCCAACGTCTTGCTTCAACTATCTGATCCTGCTTTGAGATGACAGTTAAGCACCGGCATTGAGACAATGATGCAGTTTTTAGGCCAAGTCCAAAACGACCAAGATCATTGCTATCTCGTTCATTGAGAGAGCTTTGACTGCCATAGCGCATAGCATCGTTGATCTCTTTTTGATTCATTCCAATACCGTTATCCAAGATTGACACATAAGGAACTGCGGTATAGGGGGAGAATTGTATTTGAACAGTATCTGCCTTAGCTGCAATGCTGTTGTCAATGATATCTGCAACTGCGGCTTCAAGGCTATAGCCCATAGCTCGTGTTGATTCCATAAGTACTGGCGCGAAAGGCGGCATATTTATTGTGTTCATACTTAGGCTCCTGTTCTTGCAAGTGATGAAAAATTGCTCAGATGGCTATATGAGGATGTTTATTTTCCAAAATACCGTTCCACTGCATCCTCACAGTATTCCTGCAATCTGCAGATGTCATGATCAGTCAGACTTTCCTTGATGTGACGGTCAAGTTGGATGATGCCCATATATTTTGAATGATGCATGAATCCCATGCTCTCAAAGCGTTTGAACGGCATGGACAATATTAGCCGTTCAACATCCTTCTGTGTATATCCGCCCTTTGTAAAAAGGCAGGGTTTCTTTTCCGCAGGAAGGCCGTTTGAAATCCGATCTTCATAAAATGCGGCAAATTCCTGGGCAACATCGGAAAGAAGGGCCTCGCCATCCCGATTCATATAGTTGAAAAATGCATTGATGAATACAGGTTTGTAGGAATAGCTCATGGTCATCTGTCGTGCCATTTCCAGGAACATATCCTTCTTATTTGCGCGAGTGATCTGCTTCCAGTTGAACTGTTTGCAATACTCTTTCACACGTTTCTTTTGGAAATAATTGAAGAACTTATTTGTGCCAACAGGAACCTGAAGGCCGGGAACGATTTTTCCCTTTTTGATGTAGTTTGCAATCGTTTCACTCTGTGCAGATACCTGCTGGGTGAGTTCAGGCTGAGAGAGCATTCCTTTGGCTTCTTCTTGCCAGTTAAGAAGATCAATCAGCTCGTAGTCAGTTGCATAAATCGGGTAATCAAGCAGTGCCTCAGGTTTTTCGCCCTTGGCAAACAAGTCCTTATCCCATTTGACGCCCGTTTTTGTTCCAAGTACAAGCCCGCCTGGATTGTATTCGGATATGTTCAAAATACGATGCATGGAGTATGCGCAGTTGAACATATTAGCGTTATCCACGAAGTCAAACACCATCAGATACTCTTTGCCGGGGTGCTTGCGCATACCACGGCCGAGCTGCTGCATGTAGATTGTCCGGGAGAGAGTAGGCCTTGCCATAAACAGTACTTCGGTTTGAGGGCAATCCCAGCCTTCGTTGAGCAGGTCACATGCGCAGAGGACTTGCAGTTTCTTCTCTGCAAAATTGCTCAAAATCTTTTTGCGCTGAACTGCACTGAGGCGACCAGAAACTGCCTTGGCCTCCACTCCATCCTCGTTGAATCTGGCGGCAATTTCTTCTGCATGTCTGACTGATGTGCAGAATACGACAGCCGATTTTCCAGCGACGTACTCTTTGTAGGTGTCAACAATCAGTTGATTTCTCGCTGGAACTCGGATTTTGGTTTCAAGATCCAAAGAGTTATATTTAAAGCCATTGATTCGCACGCCGCGAAGGTCAATGTTGGTTTTTACTCGTATGCAACGTACAGGACAGAGGACGCCGGTCTCAACAGCTTCTTTGATGTCGAGATGATGTGCCATCGTCTGGAAGGTCTCCAGCAGATCCTCTCCGTCAGTGCGTTCTGGAGTTGCTGTCAATCCAAGGGTGAAATCTGTGTGGAAATAGCCAAGTATTTTCTGGTAGCTGTCAGCGGAGGCATGATGACATTCATCAATGACCAGGTATCCGAAATCATCCGGAGAGAAGAGTTCTAGGTTGCGTTGAAGGCCTTGCACTGTTGCACAGACAACAAAGAAATCAACATCGTGGTTGGAGTTAACATACAGGCCAGTGCTGACTTCCGGCCAGAGTCTTTTGAACGTATCTGCTGCCTGGGTGAGCAGCTCATTGCGATGTGCCAGAAACAGGGTGCGCTTGCCCACACTTTTTGCGTCCAGAACACCGATTGCAGTCTTTCCAGATCCGGTTGCTCCTTGCACGAGAGCAATTGTCTGGTTATTGCTGCGCATCTCGCGCAGTTTTTCCAACGCTTCTTCCTGATGCTCCATCAAAGAAAATACCTTGCCCTGCTGGACAGGCATTTTATCGTCAATGGACAGAAATTTCGGTGATGAACCCAGAAAAGTGAGCAGTTCATCCTTCACACGGTCAGGTGTTTTTCTAATCTGGGTGTCCGTCCAGCGCTACACCTTCCAGCCGCCGAAAACCATACTGTTTTGTTTCAGGAGGTCATCGGTGTATTTATCCTCAGATACCTTGCTGGGGTTATGCCATGTCTCGCCATCGATTTCAAAGGCAATCTTGCCGTCCTTGCTGCGGATGGCAAAGTCAATAGTTCTGTGTTTTCCGTAAATGTCTAAGAAGGGGTATTGGAGATAGACATATTCACCCTTTTCGGGACCGAAGAGATCACAGAAAAGCTGAATGAATTCCTCCTCAGCGCCGCTATTCCCTTTGTTTTTTGTGTATTCAACCGGCACGGTACCCACCTCAAACATTATCTGGTTGTTGCAGAATGGTGTTATATTTGCAACGCTTTTCAGCAACTGTTCTTTATCTTGGCTGTATGCGACACAAACCTATTATAAACCAATGTAAGTATATCATTGCGGCCGCAAAAATTCAACTATCCTGTCAATCTCTGTCACATTGCATTTGGATTTTTGGAGAATTCTAATCGCAAAGGAGCAGTACTACAATAGGTATAAATGAAAGCCCGAATTGCAGACAGGCCCAAGCGGGTTTCAATAACCTGCTTGGGCCATTGCATCATTTACGGATTGCAATTCTGGCAGGGACTATACCCCATTGCAATCACATCAGATCTTGCACCGGTGAAGTAAGAGGTGTTCTTTTCTTTCATCCGCTTCACACTCTTGCAGTACGAATAGTGGAACTTTTTCGTATTCGTATTAAGAACGTAGTCAGTTTGAGGGATGACTTTTTCTTCCGGCTGCGTCTTTTCTTCGGTTTTCTTCGCAGGTTTCTTTTCGGATTTCTTTTCAGACTTCTTTTCTGCCTTCTTCTTTGCGTCCGCTTCTGCTTTTTTGCGCTCTGCAATCAGTTTTTCTTTGGCTTCCTCGTCATAGGTGACATAGGCAATGGAGATCGGCGTGGTTTCGGCATATTCTGCCTCGGTGTCGGCAATGGTCGCTGTTCCAACTACAACGGATACAACAGCACCGGAATAATCCCAGCTATTATCAGGATCAATTTCGGAGCCGGTGGCCTGGACATTGGTGAAGCCAGCTGCTGCAAACGCAGATACAACATCCTGATAAGGCTGACCCTCATAGGATTCTGGTGCGCCGGGCAGAGTCAGCATTTCAGGTTCTTTTTCCAGAGAGAAGGATAGGGAAGCACCGTCACTGGTGCAGACCACATCGCCGTTCCAGTCAGTCCGGAATAGCTCAACCTGGGCATCCTCCAGCTTGTTCAGTGTTTCAGCTGTGGGGTGGCCATAGCTGTTATCAGCACCAACAGAGATGACTGCATATTGAGGAG
>JAUNIQ010000084.1 GCA_030535275.1 Bacillota bacterium
ATAGATATTGTATTCTATTAGGCAGGAGCGTTACAAATTCAGTGTACCATTACAGAGACTTTACAGACAATAAAGAATGACGTTCTGGCAAAGCAGAACGCAGACGGAAACATCAGAATTCTGGTAGGCATGGGAACTTGCGGTATTTCCGCAGGAGCAATTGATGTATTTGATGCACTGAAGGCTGAACTGGATGAGAAAGAAGATGTAGATAACGTTCAGATCGTTCCATGCGGCTGCGCAGGAATGTGTACATACGAACCAATCGTTGAGGTTGTTGTTCCGGGACAGAAGCGCGTAACATACGTTCATGTAACTCCGGCAATGGCAGAAGAAATCATGTACAAGCACATCTTCGGCGGAGATCCGGTTGTAAAATACACAATCAACGGCGAATTCAAGACTCTTTCAGAACAGAACTTCTACAAGAAGCAGAAGAGAGTCGTTCTGAAGAACTGCGGCGAAATCAATCCTGAAGATATCAGCGAATACATCGCCAAGGACGGATATCAGGGTCTCGCAAAGGCAGTCCTGGAAATGACTCCGGAAGATGTAATTGAAACAATGAAGGCATCAGGTCTCAGAGGCCGTGGCGGCGGCGGATTCCCTACAGGAATGAAGTGGAGCTTCGCAGCACCAAACAAGGCTGACCAGAAATATATAATCTGTAATGCAGACGAAGGCGACCCGGGCGCATTCATGGACAGATCCGTACTTGAGGGCGACCCTCACGCAGTGCTGGAAGCCATGGCAATCGGCGGATATGCCATCGGAGCATCAAAGGGTTTCATCTATGTAAGAGCTGAATACCCTGTAGCAGTACAGAGACTTATGACTGCAATTCATCAGGCAAGAGAAATGGGACTTCTGGGCAAGAACATCCTGGGTTCAAAGTTCTCATTTGATATCGATATCAGACTGGGCGCAGGCGCATTCGTATGCGGCGAAGAAACTGCTCTTATTGCTTCAATAGAAGGTAAGCGCGGCATGTCCAGAAACAAGCCACCGTTCCCTGCCAAGGAAGGTCTGTGGGGCAAACCTACATGTATTAATAATGTAGAAACTCTTGCAAACATTCCGCAGATTATCCTTAACGGTGCTGACTGGTTCAGAGGCTTCGGTACAGAGAAGTCACCTGGAACCAAGGTATTCGCACTTGGAGGAAAGATCAACCAGACAGGTCTCGTAGAGGTTCCTATGGGAGTAACACTCCGCGAAGTAATCTACGATATCGGAGAAGGAATTCCTGACGGAAAGGCATTTAAGGCTGTTCAGACCGGTGGTCCATCAGGCGGATGCATCACAACTGAAAATCTGGATATTCCTATCGACTTTGATAACCTGGTAGCCATCGGTTCAATGATGGGTTCAGGCGGAATGATCGTAATGGACGAAGACAACTGCATGGTTGACATCGCAAGATTCTTCCTCGACTTCACAGTTGATGAATCATGCGGAAAGTGCGTTCCATGTCGTGAAGGAACAAAGAGACTTCATGAAACACTGATTAAGATTACCGATGGAGAGGGTACTCCTGAAGATCTGGACAAGCTGGAGGATCTGGCTGAGAACATCAAGTCAACTTCACTCTGCGGTCTGGGACAGACAGCTCCTAACCCGGTACTCTCAACACTGAAGCATTTCCGTGATGAGTACGAAGCTCACGTAAACGACAAGAAGTGCCCTGCACTGGTATGTAAACCGCTGCTCACATTCGAAATCAAGGACGACTGCCGTGGATGTACATTATGTTCACGTATGTGTCCGGTTAGAGCAATCGAAGGTGAAACAAAGAGCGTTCATGTTATCAATCAGGACAAGTGTACAAAGTGCGGAACATGTCTCACAGTATGTAAGTTCGGTTCAATTATCAAATACTAGAGAAAGGAGTGTACAGAAATGGCTAAAAATAAAGTAAATGTAACCATTAATGGTGTAGAAGTACAGGTACCTGAAGATTACACAGTACTTCTGGCAGCAAGAGAAGCCGGAATCGACATTCCTACTCTCTGCTACTTAAAAGATATAAATGAAGTTGCTGCCTGCAGACTTTGCGTTTGCGAAGCGGAGGTTGGCGGCAGACCTATGAGAAACCTTCCTACAGCATGCGTGCTGAAGGTAGAAGACGGCATGGTTGTAAGAACAGACACACCTAGAGTTCGTAAGGCTGTAAAGATGAACCTGGAACTGATTCTGGCAAACCACAACAGAGAATGTCTCACATGCGCAAGAAACCAGACCTGCGAACTGCAGAAGCTGTGTTATGAAATGGGCATCGACATGGAAAGATTTGATGGAGAGAAGAGAACAGTATGCATCGACGACCTGTCACCTTCAATCATCAGAGATTCATCAAAGTGCGTTCTCTGCGGACGTTGCGTAAGCGCATGCTCAAAGATTCAGGACATCAGCGTTCTGGAATTCGTTAACCGTGGTGTTAACACAAAGGTTGCTCCCGGATTCGGATACAGCATTAAGGATACTGACTGCATCTACTGCGGACAGTGTATCAATGTTTGTCCTGTAGCTGCAATCAAGGAAAAGGAACACATCAAGGAAGTATGGGATGCTATCGCAGATCCTGACAAGTTCGTTGTTGTTCAGACTGCCCCGGCAGTAAGAGCTGCTCTCGGTGAAGAGTTTGGCGTTAAGATGGGCAAGGCTGTAACAGGCAAGATGGTTTCAGCACTCAAGAGACTGGGATTCGACAGAGTATTCGATACAAACTTCTCAGCTGACCTGACCATCATCGAAGAAGGACACGAATTCATCAACAGAGTCAAGAATGGCGGAACTCTTCCTCTTATTACATCATGTTCACCTGGCTGGATTAAATACTGCGAAGTATTCTGGCCTGAATTCATTGACAACCTGTCAACATGCAAGTCACCACAGCAGATGTTCGGTGCTATTGCCAAGTCCTTCTATGCAAAGAAGGAAAAGATCGATCCTAAGAAGATGGTCTGCGTATCAGTAATGCCATGTACAGCCAAGAAGGCAGAATGTGCACGTCCTGAAATGCAGGTTGATGGAAACAGAGACGTTGACTACGTTCTCACTACAAGAGAACTGGCTAAGATGATAAACGAAGCACGTATCATATTCGACAAGCTTCCGGAAGCAGATCCGGATCCTGTTCTTGGCGAATACACAGGTGCCGGAGTTATCTTCGGAGCAACAGGTGGCGTTATGGAAGCAGCACTGCGTTCAGTAGCCGATATCCTCACAGGCAAGGACCTGAAGGAAATCGATTACAAGGCAGTTCGAGGAATCGCTGATTTCAAGCAGGCTTCAGTTAAGCTTCCTATCGGCGACAAGAAGGTTGAAGTTAAGGTTGGTGTTGTAAGCAGCATCGGCGCAGCAGAGCAGGTTCTTGCCAAGATCAAGGACGGCGAGCTTGAACTTCACTTCCTTGAAGTCATGGCATGCCCTGGCGGATGTGTACACGGCGGCGGTCAGCCACATGTATCAGCCAAGGATAGAATTGACACAGTAGTTAAGGCAGAACGTGCCAAGGCTCTCTATTCAGAAGATGCCAGACTGCCACAGAGAAAGTCACACAAAAACGCAGAAGTGCAGGCTCTCTATGACGAGTATCTTAAGGATCCTAACGGCCCAATCGCACATAAGCTTCTGCACACACACTATGCAGAAAAGTTCATCTACATGCCTGACGTGGACGACAGAGTTTAATACAGATGCAATAAAAATCCCCTGCGAAAGCAGGGGATTTTCTTATGTTCATTTAATTCTTTTTATTCAGAGCTATGAGATCCTTTCTCTTGATTTTGCCGTTGAAGGTTCTTGGAATCTCATCGATTACTTCGATATACTTAGGAAATTTGTTGGCATCCAGCACCTCGGACAGGAAGCTCTTGAACTGTCTGCTGTCGTATTCCGCATCCTTCTGAATCTGGATGTAGAGCTTAGGTGCCTGGCCGGTAATCGGATCATCCACAGGAATGCATGCACAGTCTGCGATGATATCATCTTTTATTACCATTGACTCGATTTCCTCAGGACTTATTTTCACGCCGCCGAAGTTTATTACGTCATCCTTACGGCCAAGCATGTAAACGTAACCCTCATCATCAATATAGCCCATGTCCTTGGTGTATATATAGTCGCCGTCCGGCATTGCTTCCGCAGTCAGCTCCGGAGCCTTGAAGTATTCCTTCATGTTGATTGCACCGCGGCTTGCCAGGAAACCCAGATTGTCGATTGACGATTCAATAGGCTGTCTGTTTTCATCAACAACTATGAATTCCGCATTTGTTGCAGGTTTGCCTATGCAGCCCTGCGGCTTGTCTGCGCCGTTAAAGTCCATGAGACATGAACAGCCGGCCTCAGTACTTCCATAGAAATTGTAGAGTCTTGTTTTAGGCAGAATTCTGCTTAGGTGTTCCTTGTCCTCTTCCGACAGAGGGGCAGAACCAAGCTGAATGTAGTCCATGACGTCGGCATATTCGCCGAGTCTGTCTTTGCTTAATCTGAAAATCATTCCCAGCATGCTTGGTGAAAGGTCCATGGAAGTTACGTGGTAATCATTCATCATTGCGAAGACCTTCTTGAGTAGCATGAGATTGTCCACAAAAATAACACTGCTTCCGTTTGCCATGTTTGCATAGGTCCTTCTCAGTCCGTGAGAGTGAGAAGTCGGCATCGGAATCATTTCAACATTTTCCGGCTTCATCTTTACTCCGTAGCATACGTTCTCTGCAATGGCCACATCGTTGCCGTGTGTCAGAACGATGCCCTTGCTTTTGCCTGTGGTTCCTGTGGAGAAGAGAATTTCTGAAACATCCTCGGCCTTCGGGAAGTCGACAACCTCAAGGTCTTCAATGGAACCGCGATATATGCCGTCTCTCTCACATCCAAGTGCAAAAGCAGTCGCATCTGCAATGTCCATGTGCGGAAGTTCTCCCAGTTCGGGTACCTCTTTATTGGCAACGTGAAGAACAGCTTCGGTCTCGCCGGTTATTTCCAGAATTCTCGGAAGGGAGGCGTTCATCTCGAGAGGGACGAAGATTCCCTTGAGAAGATGAGTTGCAAACTCCCAGATCATGTAATCAACACTCTGGTCGCATTCAACTACAACGCAGTTTCCACGGCCGATGCCCATGGTATCAAGCTTCATAGCCAGACCGCAGAGAGAGTCCCATACTTCCTTGTATGTCAGTGCCTTTTTGCCGTCTGCCAGGCAGAGTCTGTCAGGATTTTTAATGGCATTATGTGCCAGATTTTCAACAATTGATGGATAAAACATTTCTATCTCCTTTTTTTCCTTTACAAATGTAGCATAGATGGATAGAATAGTAAAGGCATATAAATATAAGCAGAAAGTTATAGGCATATAATAAAAAAGTTAACAAAACTCAATACGGAGGAACAATTATGAAAAAGAGAATTTTAGCTATGATTCTGACAGTAGTCACTGCCGTGGGAATGTGCTTCATGGTAACAGGCTGCGGCGGCAGCGATGGCGAAGCCGCAGACGGCACAAAGACACTTAACATCATGCAGCAGTACGGACTGGCATATGCACCGTTTGTTGTAATGGAAGAACAGGGTCTGATTGAGAAGGCATATGAAGAAGCTACAGGCGAAACTGTAGAAGTAAATTATGCTACTCTGAACTCAGGTTCAACTATTAACGAATCATTCGCATCAGGCGAAGTACAGGTTGGCGCAATGGGAGTTGCCCCTGCAGTTACAGGTGTACAGACTGGCGTTGGCTACAAGATCTGTTCAAACATGTCAGCTCAGCCGCACAAGCTCATGACTCAGCCTGATTCAGGAATCAAGTCACTTAAAGACTTTAAGGCAGAGGACAAGATTGCACTTGTTAACATCGGAAGCATCCAGCACATCCTGCTGGCAATGGCCTGCGAAGAACAGCTGGGAGATGCTCATGCACTGGACGCTAACATCTCAGCATCAGCACATCCTGATGGAATGGCTGCTCTGGAAAACGGACAGGTTTCAGCACAGCTGACAACTTCACCTTACACTTTCATGGAAGAGGAAGAAGGCATGGTAGAAGTTGATGCAATCAAGAGCGTATGGCCTGAAGGAAATTCATTCATTGTTGCAGTAGCATCAGAAGAACTCTATAACGATGATCCTGAACTCTACGCAGCAGTAGTACAGGCAATTTCAGAAGCTATTGATTTCATTAATGAAAACCCTGAAGATGCAGCAGAACTGCTTGCAGAATGTGATGACTCAATCGACCAGGATGCAGATACTATTCTGGAATGGCTGAACGACCCTGCCTGCTCATATTCAACTGAGCTGAAGGGAGTTATGGACATGGCTAACTTCATGGCAGCAAACGGATTCCTGGAAGTTGATGGACCATCAGACATCAGCGATCTGGTATTTGACGGCGTAAAAGGCAACTAAGCCAAACAGGAGACAGCTTGAATGAGTAACGATTTAAAAACAGAACTTAGAGATCAGATTATATTCATCGTCTGCTTCATTGCAGTATGGTGGGTTGTGGCTGAGATGGGAATCGTAAATCCTAAACTCTTCCCGACACCGGGTGCCATAGGCCACGCGTTCATTACTGCCTTTGCAGAAAACGGAATGATAAGCTTCGTTGGATATTCGATGGGCCTTATTATCAGAGGCCTTGTAATAGGCATCGGACTGGCATTTCTGTGCTCATCACTTGCAGTGGTGAATAAGCATTTCTTTGCAATTTATAATCTGATTGTATCAATAATGGACCTGCTGCCCGGCGTGGCACTTCTGCCGCTGGTAATCTGCTGGGTCGGCATCGGGGAAGCTACTATTATAATAATCATCATTCATTCGATTATCTGGCCAATGTCCAGAAGTCTTATGGATGGTTTCAGAGCGATTCCGAACATATATGTTGAATCAGGAAGAAATATCGGTCTCAGGGGAATCAGACTGGTTACCGGCGTATACCTGCCGGCTGCCTTTGCGAGCGTACTCTCAGGTCTGAGAGTAGGCTGGGCGAGAGCATGGAGAGGTCTCATTTCCGTAGAAATGATTTTCGGAACAACAGGCACAGGTGCAGGAATCGGCTGGTACATCCTCATGAGAAGAGTAAACTTCGATATCGCAGGAGTATTCGGTGCTCTTATAGTGATTATTATTATCGGAGTTATCGTTGAGTACGGAATCTTCCGTGTACTGGAACGAAATACAGTAAAGAAATGGGGGATGACGGCACAATGATGAATAATACCAAACCGGTTCTTGAAATAAAGGGACTGACAAAGAATTATCACGATGGACCTGATTCAAGGGACATCATTAAAA
>JAUNIQ010000085.1 GCA_030535275.1 Bacillota bacterium
TGTATTTCATGTACTTTTCTTACTTCAGGCATTTCTTTTCCGTCAACTATATATGAGACTTTAATGATGTGCGGGAACACAGCCCCGTCCATAGGGCCTTTTCTGACAGCCTTTGTGTTAATTTTAAACCACCATTGTTTTGATACGGAGATTACCGTGCCGGTCGTTTCTTTTTTCATGGCAAGAACCTTCCTTCCAGATCAACTGCGATTTATCTAATTGATACCGTCCATTCATCTCCTGAAACCAAATACTGAAATTCTGTCAGCTCAGGAGAATTTATTACCCTGATGAGCTCATCAAAATCATCAACGGTCTTGATACTTGTCAAATTGTCGTATTCGACCCATTCCATTTGCCCTTCATCAGAAGAGATGAGATCGCCGGACCACCGCGTTGCCTTAAACAGCAGGACAACATATCGCCCGTTTTCTATTGGAAATTGTTTTACTCCTGCTAATCTTGGATTTATGACTGTCAGCCCAGTTTCTTCCTTCATTTCCCGGACCACTGCATCAACAAAGGATTCTCCGGGCTCTACATGACCGCCCGGTAAAGCATATCCCTGCCAATCATTTTTTACCCTGTTTTGAAGCAATATCTTGTTTTCATCCTCAATAAGGCACAATACTGTCAGCTCAACAGTCTCTGTCTTTCTCATACAGTTATCCTCATAAAGCCACAGCAGCCTATTTCTGAATACTCAGAGAAACCTAAGGACTTATAGAAAGCCACTGTTTTGGGGGTATTGTCAGTTGCCAGCTCTATTTGCCGCACATTGGGATATCTGTCAAGCACCGCTTTCAGCAGGGCAGTACCAACCCCTTGGCGCTGTTTTTCAGGGAACACCAAAATATCCTGAATAAAAACAATGGTAAATCCATCGCCAACAGCTCTGATGATTCCAAGCAGTTCATCGCCTTCATACGCCGCCAGGACCAACAGTGAGTTTTTATATCCCTGTTCCAATGCAGGCATGTTATCCGTATATGCAATCCAGCCAACTTCAGAATACAGGTGTTTGATTTCATCTGTGTTGAAATCTACATACTCTCTGATTTCCATTTAAGTCTCACCGATTCCATTCATCTCTTTACCAGCAATAGCATGTCATACTCATCTTTGCCGTTTTCGACAAACCCCATGGATTTCCAGAAGCGGATAGAGTTTTCTTTCGTGCTGTTCAGCTCATAGTATTGTGCGCCATCTGCTTTTGTGTACTGTTCCAACGCCTCAAAGCAGCGATGTCCTGTGCCGTTTCCTCGGAACTGAGGGAATACCCAATAATCCAGTATGAAGCATTTTCCGTCTTCACTCTGATAGGTGCAGTAGGAAGCAGCTCCGATCCGTTCACCATCCCGGCAGAAATAGACCATGTGCTGCTTATCCGTACTGCGAATCATATGGTCTTCCAGAATGCCGCGATACTCTTTCCCGGTAAAATAGGCAATGTCTTCTTCGTCTGAGATAATGCCGTCATCTACAAGGTACTTGATGTGAAGCTCCCAGAACTCATTAATTCTTTCGATAGGGATCTCTTCAATGCTTATTTTAGATCCCATTATCATTTGTTTTTCTTCCATAACACCATTACAAAGCACTCTCAGCCAAAGCCCTTGACCGCTGAAGCAAATCTTGTCTCTTCTCGCATATTTCCTGTTCAATCATCTCTATATTATGCATCTCACGATCACTCAGGATATGTAATTCTTTGACTCCTTGAATTGCAAGTCTGCTCCATGCACTGATGTTCAAATGAGAGAAGAATACAACCCAGTTGCCCCAGGATGTGATGACTGCCTCCGAAAGATCAATCAAGCATAATGCGCCAGTCCCAACAGAAATCATCCGTTGCAGTTTATCTTCATTTTTCTTCTGAAAGAGATCTTTCCAACTAACCTTATCATAAAAATGCTGCTTTAACATAAATACAGCTCGTAATAGCAGATCATTGATAAGAACAGGTACGCTAGCCGCTATTCCATGCCTGAGATCATAGCCTTCTTCATACACCTTGACCATAACTGTGGCAATTGTCTGATTTTGACCTTTCTCATTCTTGAAGGTGCCAAAGTTACAGAACTGAAAGAACTCAGTAAATGGAATTGGAAGTCCAGTTCCAGGACCGGAACCAGGTCCCCTGTTGCCACTGCTTCCAGCGATATCCGATAAGCAATGTAGAAGCCAATTAACAAAGCCGCTAAATATTTTTGCGGGCAAGGTATTCCCTTGAAGTTCAATTGTACTATCTGTTCCGTTGACAATCGTTATTCTTCCTTTGCCAGTGTTCAGAAAAGTGGATGTGTTGGTAAACTGGTTGCATATCGAAGCAATTAGGCCAAAGATATCTGGATAGTGAGCAAGCGATTTTGCATGATGGTTTTTTGTAGACAAATGCTCTATCGTCTCTGTAAATCCATCTGTAAGCTGTTTCGTAATCTCCTGTGTTTTAGCCTGATCGTATGTAACTTTGGCCTTGCCTTCAAAGAATGCAATAGCGCTTGCTATGCTTCTGTCTTCTCCATTATTCTTTTTACCGGCAAGAGTAATAAGAGCCTTATCAACCAGCTGATCGGAAGCATCCCCGAGTATCCCCTCATGAGGACTCTTAACCAAAAGGATGTCAATTAATCCGCTGATAATACCACACGAACATGCCAAAGCATAATCTAGCCTGTCACACTCAACTTTCTTGTTGAGACTTTCGTTAAAACTTCTGTTTATGGCCTGTATTTCATCTGGCGAAAGAAAATCTCTGAAAGTAGCATGTGCATTCCGCTCGCCGCCCTCGCTTTGCAACGCAGAATCCAAAGGCCTGCCTATTTCGAGAACATCAAGCCTCTTTTGAGTATCTTGCAACTCGTTTTGGACTTTCAGCAATTTGTCAAGGTATTGATTATTTCTTTCCATTGCTCTTTCCAAAAATCTCAGAAATAGAATCTTTCTGACTGATCAAATTCTCCACCGTTTCTTCGGCATGCTGAATATCACGCTGACTTGCATTCGCTTTTTCCAGAGCAGTGATTCTTTCTTTTTGAAGTTCGATTGCCTTGATCAGGTTTTCAGTGATTTCCTGCTCTGTCTTCTTTTCTTTCATTTCTTTGATTACATATGCCTTTAACTGTTTTTTATCATGGGCATTGACAATGTTTCCGGCAACACTTGCACTAAGAGCTCCAGTTCCAGCACCAATGATTCCTCCAGCGGTAACGATAACAGCTGTTCCAGCCGCTACGCCACCACCGCCAGCAGCAAGCGCTCCACCACCCAACAGTGCAAGCCCATGAGCAGTAGCTGCTGCACCATAAAGACCTGCAGCATTGCCTAATACTGCCCCAATTGCTGGAGCTGCTGCACCTGCTGTAACAGCAACTATTGCTGCCCCAACGAGGACTGCTCCAACGGTGAGACCGACTTTTGCTGCAGCGGAAGATGCTCCAGCTTTTCTTTCAATTCCTTGCGCCGCAAAATACATATTCTCCAGCATTGCTTCCGCTTTTTTCTCAGGAATCCCCATGATACCTGCTATTTTTCTGAGCTCATCATCCTCTGATTGAGTCTGATATCCTTTGATGTAAGAAAGAGATATCAACTCGGCAAAGAACTCCTCCTTGAACTTTTTGCTTTTTGTTGTTGCAAAGAGATCCGCCATAGTCCTATCTTTTATTTCCACTGATAAAGCTTCAAGTTTTTTTTGATTGATGCCGAGTGTACAAGCAGTACTTTCAACAACCTGTTTTTCAAACTCAGAATAATCTCCATCTACATTTGCAACATATAACAATCCCTTTATCAGCGTGCTGCGTTCATCGTCACTATACTTTTTACGAGCCTCTAAAATTGCTTTCAGTTCGTCGTCTGATGCATCGGCAATCTTTAGATCGATGACATTCACCTGCTTTTTCTCTTTTTCTTTCTTTGCCATGATTAAGCTTCTCCTTTAACTTATGCTCTATAATACCATTCGATCCTAATTTTCTGTTCTAATCTTATCCGCTACCTTCTGTACCAGCTGCTTATATTCTTCTTTGACATTGGCCGGTCCATTGATTACGACGTCGCCACCGAAGCCAAATACCCAAGAGTAGAACACACTGCTGGGCACGACATCTACCTCGGCCCGGAAGTTCTCCATATCATAGGCATATGTGGTGACGTCCTTGCCGAACTTGTCCAGGACCGCATCCATCAGATCATTCGCACAGACGAGATCCACCGTTGTATATTTGGTTCCGAACATCCGGAAGCTTGTCTGAAGATGCTTCTCAAAATCAAAGTCTGCCGGGAAGGGAAGAGCAGCCTCATCCAGAATATCCGGCCGCTTCAGGATCCGGTCCAGGCGGAAGGTTCCGACCCTCTTACTGTCAAATACGCCGACCATGTAATAGAAATCGCCGTTCCAGACGAGCTTGTGAGGGCTGAAGATCCACGGTTTCCCATCGTTGCGCAGCTTCGGTTCCTTCCGGACATCGTACTTGAAGTACAGGAAGGAGATTTTCTTTCCGGCATTGATGGCCTCGTTGATACCGTCAATGATCAGGTAAATGCTCTCGTTATCGTATTTAATCCGGTCCTCTGTGGAGATATTCCGCTTCAGCTGCTCTGCCTGGTTTCGGCCAGCCAGCTTTGCAAGTTTGGCCACCAACTCCTCGCTTTTCTTCTTGGTGATAAACTTGGAGGATTCCACCGCATCGATCAGCAGCTTGATCTCCGCGATATCATACTCGCGACTGATCAGGTTATAGCGCTTCTGGGAGGACATCACTTCCTGGATTTCCATGCCAAAAGAGCGCAAGGCGGCGACATCAGCAGGAATCGTCTGCCGGTGGACCTTGAAGCCATGTTCCTTTTCGAGGATCTCCATCAGCTGAGCCGTGGTCAGGTAATGATCCTCGTCGGTGCGTTCATATAAGATTTGAGCCAAATATAACGGGCGAAGTTTCGGATCTTTGTCCATGGTTGGTTCCTCATTATCTGATTTACATGAAATTATCTATCATAAATTGCAAGAAAGCGTCCGCATATTGAAGAATCTTGTCGAAGACGTCAGGGAGAGGCATTTCTTCAGTTCCAAATTTGTCTGATATCTTTTTGTATGCTTTACCCTTGGCATGACCAGAACCAGCAGACCTTAACTCCCATAGGTTTCTCAAAAAAGCGATATGTTCTTCGTATCCTGACACGTCCTGATTCTTAATCCATTGTTCAAGTTTTCCAATTCCCCGTACCCCGTTGGCTTCATTGATGCTTTTGGAAAGTTCCTTTTCGTTCAAAGAATCTACCATCAGCTTACAAAGCAATAAAACCAGTTGATCGAATTCAGCCTGACTATCTCCCAATGGACGCCTTATCTGATCAAATACATAGCCGTCTTCATCAGAAAGAGGTTTATATAGAGGCCATCCATATTCGTTTTCCCATTGCTTAACAAGATTCTTGTAATCTCGTTTGAATTGGTGCTCCACAATATTTGAATCTGCCGCTACGCAAAGAAAGTCCCTCTCAACCGTAGTAAGGCTCAAAGAAGTATCCGTTAAAACATTGTATTGTTTCCAGTGTTTTTGCTCAGTCTCAGGCAGATCTCGTCCTAAGTCTCCCAAATAGACAGCCACAACATCCTTGTGGTGATTATCAATTTCAATTCCCCACAAAGACTGACATGACAAATGTCCATCAGTTATAGTATATAATTCTGGCTTTGCGTAGTATTTCTGTAAAACTTCTCGTGAGAAAAATACCGGAGTCAAATACATTGGGGCCGTAGGATTTGCTCCAAAATAATTACCCAAAAGATCTGGGTTGCTTGAATAACTTATCGGGTTTCCATGTTCATCAGTACCAATTATAAAGTCTTCATATTCTGTTTCTTTCTCATATGGCCAGAAACCGCAGTTCTCAACAGGCTCTGGCACAATTATCTTTTTCCCAAGTATCCGACTAAACACAGTATCCGGAACATGAAAATCTCCACCATTTATCGTATAGCACAGATTGTCCTGCCTAACCACATCATTAAAGGCGGACAGACCATAATCTGATAGCTTACCTGAATAACGAGTTCGGATATCATAGAGCAGCACGATTGCAAGTTGCTTTGCTGAAGCATATTTCCTCAAGAATTTCGTCTTAATTTTAATCGTCCTGTCATCTATATATTTGACAGCCTCCTCCTGTTCTCCACTTTCATGCATCGCAAAATAGCACCTGTGCTTTCTGTCGTAGCGCAAGTTATTGAGTAGGATGAATTCCTGTGAAATCTCTACATAGTCCGAAGCTACACCATAGAAATCCCTGTAAAAAAGCAACGGTTCTTTACCATCATCTTCAAGACATGGTTTATAAACAGTCTCACCTCCGGTCATTTCAAATCCAGGGCCGCCTGACTGCATATCTAAATCCCACGAGAAATCAGTCAATGATTCTTTGATACGGTCTTTCGAGATAAAGCCACACCATAATCCCGCATCTGCTCCATATATATCTGTATGGCCGCAGACTTGAACCCACTGTGTTGTTCCATACTCTTTTTTTAGGTATTCCTGAACTTTCTGCTGGTAATATGTTTCAGCAACGCTCATATATCAACGCTCCTATAAAGAAACAATTTGAATTTCACATCGATGGTTTATCCTAAAACGCCAGCGCATGCAGCCTCATATCTGGAATAATTCTGAAGAGTCCTGATCATTGATTGCTGACGCTTTCTTCTACTCGGGAGAGAACCACTATTCGGGCCAAGCAAATTTTTATACGGTTCCCTTTGGCAGACTTCTCTCCATTCATCCATCAGTGCTATTGTAGCTTTGACAACATTCATATGGGCATCGTTTTCTGCATCATACTCTGGAATAATCTTGTATGGTAGCGTATGTATGTGTCTTTTCCCGAAGCCACCTTCAGGTTGAAAATCTGAGATAGCTTCCCAGAGCGCAGAACTGTTCAGCAGCCCCGTGATATAAATTGCCTCTTCTTCTGTTGAGGCAAGATACCAGTATAGTGTCTGATCGATTACAAGGCGGCTTCTATCATAGTTACGCAAATCAACATACGATGCGCAAGGATTTGAGCCACTTGCGCTCGAAAGAACCAGATAATTCCCCACAGAGAAATTCTGCCTATACAGTTTCCCGTAGATATTAATTGTATCGCTGAGGAAAGGAACCAGATCCTGCTCGATTGCCTCAGATATTTGTTGGAATACATACACCGTACTGGCATTTAACAATGCGAGGTCAGACGGCAGAAGTGGATTCCAG
>JAUNIQ010000086.1:0-794 GCA_030535275.1 Bacillota bacterium
CGGATACGAACTGCTCTTGGCGGTCGAGCTGCTGAGCTCGTGTACTACGGCGAAGAGGAAGGCCTGTCCACTGGTGCTGGCGGCGATCTACGCTCCGCGACACGCATCGCTACTGCCATGATCCAAAGTTATGGAATGGATTCAGACTATGGATTGTTTGTTGGTGAGACAGACCCGGCCAATAATTCTGAAGTAAGAGAGAAAATTAGATCCATTCTCGCTTCTGAACTGGATAAGGCGAAGGAGAGCATAACAGCAAACCAGTCGAGAATGGACAGGCTCGTTTCGCAACTGCTGAAGAAAAACAAACTGACTGCAAATGAAATAGAAGCCTGCCTTCAGTAAGAGAACACGAGGAGGAAAAACTTATGAAAATCCTTGTTTTGGCTGCGATAGCATTCGTGTTGTGTTTACCAGCGGGTATACGCAAACAAACTCAGTTTAGGAAAAAGAGTATTCAACGCTTAGCTGATCGGCTGGGGATAAGCAATCTTTTTAATTAATAATCTCTAAGCGATAACTTTTATTTGGTGGTGAGAAGACTGACATACATTGTTGCAGATATTCACGGCCGGGCAGATAGGTTCCATGAAGTCCTCGATATGGTTCATTACTCGCATGAGGACCAGATGTATATTTTGGGCGATGTCATTGACCGCAATCCAGATGGCATTAAAATCTTACGCGAAATAATGTCCACCGATAATATGCACATGCTTCTCGGAAACCACGAATATATGATGCAAGAAGCTTTAAAAGAAAGCAATTTAAAATCGGAAGATATTGATTATGTG
>JAUNIQ010000086.1:804-7188 GCA_030535275.1 Bacillota bacterium
GGTTATCAAATAAATCAATGGTTTACTAACCTTGATTTGTGGTATCTAAATGGTGGAGCAGTTACGGAAATGGCCTATAAGGAGCTGGATGCCGAAAAGCAGAAAGAACTAATTAGTTATATCAAGCAGCTGCCACTAAATATCGAAGTTACATGCAACGGCAAGCAATATTTACTTGTTCACGGATCACCAGCATCAATGTACAAAAAAGAATTAGGCCAATATGTTGATAAAACTGAATATGCCGTATGGAACAGATTTGATCCGCAGGTAGATGAGTTTGACTCAGACAAAACTCTTATTTGCGGTCATACGCCAACTATTCATTTATTCCCCAAAGTACCAATGGAGGTTTTTCGCGCGAGAAACGTTTTATACATTGATTGTGGGTGCGCCTATCCTACCTACGAGGGCGGTAGATTGGCATGCCTGTGCCTGGAAACAGGTAACATTTCCTACTCCACGTTTTAATTTATTCACATTCAAGGAGGATTACATGAGCTGCAAATATTATTTCTGGGATGGAAACTACGCCTGCATGAAGAAACGCGAAGGTGATCGAAGAGTCGACGATGACTGGTACTATAAATACTGTCGTAACTATGACTATGATGATTGCCCAATCTATAAGGGGGATAGCAGCTATAGTGGTGCGTGCTTCCTAACCTCCGCATGTACGGAAGCAAAAGGCCTCCCCGATGACTGCGATGAACTGACAACTCTACGGCTTTTCAGAGATACGTATCTGAAGAATCGTAACGGGGGTATCGAAGATATTCTCGAATACTATAAAAAAGCACCCGGTATAGTTGCTGCTATCAAAGCTCATGAAAACGCTTCATTTATCTTTGAAGCAATCTATCAGGAACTTATCCTTCCTTGCGTGAAAATGATCAAGCAGGGCAAATATGAGGAAACGTATAGAGCATATAAAGACTATGTTTTGATGCTCGAGGCCCAATATGTAACATAAGAATGGGAAAAGCTATGAGAAAAGCTGTATGCTTTGTTCTTGCCCTTTTTCTCATGTGTAGCGTCTTTGTGATCACAGCCGCTGCAGATGAAGAAAATGGGGAATACACTGTACAGGCGCAGATCCCTGTTTCTACTCTACAGGTTGCGAGTATCGCCGAGTACACAGATAGGGACTATATCGAATTAAATAACAATGTGCCGGATTTCTATCTTTGGCAGATAACCAAGACACCCTATGTTATATTCAGTGCTTTCGATGAACTAGGACGCACAGGAGCCGGCATGGCCTGCCTTGGCACGGAAACCCTCCCAACCGAGTCGCGAAGCGAAATTGGAGATGTTCGACCTACTGGGTGGCACACAACGCGGTATGATGATCTAATTGAGGATCGGTATTTGTATAACCGGACACATGTACTGGGGTTTATGCTCTCAGGAGATAATAATACTCCGGAAAATCTGTTTACGGGAACACGATATCTTAATGCTGGCACGATGCTACAGTTTGAAATCCTCGTCTGCAACTATATTGAAAAGACAGGCAATCATGTAATCTATCGGGTTACTCCCGTATACCGCGATGACGATCTTGTAGCGACTGGTGTTCAGATGGAAGCTTGGTCAGTTGAAGACAGCGGTGCCGGAGTGTGCTTTAATGTGTTCCTTTACAATATACAACCTGGCATTTTGATAGATTATTCCAACGGAGACAGCAAAGAGGATTCTGCCTATGTGCCAGTATCTGCGACTCCTGTTCTGCCACTCCTCGTAATGGGTGAAGTTGAGGGAAATATACCAGACAGGAGCATACCAACTGACGCCCAGGCAGAAGAACAGCCGCTCGAGGAAACGGCTGTTGTAACTTACGTTTTAAACACGAACACACGCAAATTCCATCTGCCTAATTGTCCCAGTGTAACTGATATGAAGGAAAAGAACAGAGAAGACTTTTATGGTACACGTGATGAGGTAATAGCAGCAGGGTATCAGCCTTGTGGCAGATGTCACCCCTAAAGCTCTATGGCACAAAAAGCCCCGGCGCAGGACACCAGCAAATGTTGGCATCCCACGCCGGGGCAATTACTTAGTTTAGGTCTCGATCCTGTGAATGGTTCCGTTCAGGCTTTGGCCTGTCCTGATTTGTTTTTTCTGCTTCTTGCTTCTTCTCGTGCAGCTTATCAAGGAGAGATGCTTTTGTGGGCGGTTGTTCTTTGCTCTTCTCGCCATTATTGATAATCCCATCAATCATCCCGTAGTCGTCTTCAAGCAATTCCTCAACCTTTGCTAAGGGATTATGCTTAAAGAACTCTGGAACCGGAGTAAAGCCGAAGGAATCAACATAGAACGCTTGTGGACTGCCATACTGATTCAGAACAACCACATCGCTCAAGCTCATGGAATGACCGAGAAGATCTGTCGGGCGATGAAGATTGAATTTCTCATAAAGATCATCGAGCGTTTGCCCAGCTTTGAGTCGTCCGCTATACTGGCAAGAATAGTTTCTTGAATCCACTGAGATGTTATCTGCTTTGAGATCCTCATAGGAGCGGTAGCACAGGCTTCTGATCTTTTCCCCCTCGAACGGAACCTGGTAGATCATATACCGCGGAGTCCTCTGCTGCTCATAGAAAGCATCGAGTTGCTTGAGTTGGTCAAGGGCTTGCTTGGAACAGTCAGATTTGCTTTCAGCGATCTCCATAAGGTTCCTCCGAAGCGGAAAGTCTTCGCCAGAACGAACAATGACAGAAAGCGCCTCAGTCGTCTGCTTCAACTGTTCAGGTGTGGCACCCGCATAACCTTCAAACCCGCTTGCAGAAAAGAGCTCAACGATGCCGGTTGCAATTCGATCTGCTTCTTCTGCGCCTTCCCAAATAATGGGGAAAGCCCGCATTTCACCGTTGATGCGGATAAACATTTCCGGTAGCTCATACATCTTGGCAAACTTCGTCACCAGCTCAGGGGAGAGTGAAGCAAAGTTTTCTTCGCCCAAGCCTACGACAAGCATAGTGCCAGAAAAGATATCATACAGGCGCCCATCAGGGTCATAGATCCCACGATTGAGTTGTAAACCTTCAAGCTTTCCTTCCTCGTTTACAATGACAGCAACGGGATCTTCAAACGGATATACAGCTTCGATATATCCGCCTACTTCATGCTGCAGCGATTCAAGGCCGGAAGGAATAGTCTTTACATACGGTTCCTTTTTGGGCTCAACCACCAAAACAGTCATCTCGGCAGCATCCTTCCCCTGGAGCGCTTTCTCAATACGCTCACAGAGCTCAGGGTCATCGACGAACGCATTTTCGAGCCACAGTTCTGCCTCTTTCCACCCGCCGAAGATTACCTGGCTTTCGCCATTAAAACGGAGGCAGCCATAATCTGTTTCGAGAGTGTTGAATTCATAGCCGGCCACTTTCATGGCTCGGATAACTCGTTCCTTCAGATCTTCCAGCTTCGCGGTCGGAAGCCGGTATTCTTCGGGAATACTATCAAGCTCAGCATCGTAGACTCGGTTCCACTTAGGAGCTTTCTTTACAGCATTTTTCTCAATGGTGGAAGACAACGCTACGACTGTACTGCCTGAAGCCGCGAGCCTTTCCGCAAACTCACAGATGTGATAGATACTTCCACTGGAAGATTCCATGTGATACTCATCAATGAAGCGGCAACTCATTTCTCTTGAGCTGCCGTCTTTCTGCGTGACGCGGATTCGTCCACCATCAGGCAGGCGGAATTTTTCTTCGTAGTCCGGCGTAATGAATCGGATGCCGGCCTTTGCTTTCTCCAGATGCTGTTCAAGCCAGGGCCGATAGTAGGCATAACAGTAGAGATTATAATCTCCCTGCCGCCCGTTCAGCCGAAGGAAGTAACTGTACTTCTCGGTGTCTGCACGAAATCCGAAATCAGTGAAATAGTCGGAAGTAAAGGCGCTCTCCGGATGAGCATGGCCGTATCTGTTCAAAGAAGACCTGTCTTTCAGAATTCCTCCAAAAGCCGGATCGCTGCGTAGCGCATGGATTACCGTATCGAACTCGGCCTTGAATTCATCCGTTTTCAAATCTGCACGATGATCTGTCCAGCTCGTGAGAAAGCTGTTCCCATCAAAGTCCATGTCACCGCGAAGGTGGCCAATCAAGCCAGTTTGCGCTTCAATCTGACTGCTCTGTGAATAAGAGTACATACGCTCCGTTTCAGTCATTGGCCGGAGAGTAATCCCCGCGTCATTTCTGACAGCGGGGATTACATCGTAACGGTCAAGGTTGAATGTCAAATTGATAAGCCCATCTATGCCCATTTCGGGAATTGTTTCTCCAGCATCCAGGACAGCGCGATACTTCGCATACTCAGATTCGTCCAGCGCCTGTACACAAGCTGCAAAGTAGTTGAGCTTTTCAATGTTTTCATAGGCGGTCAGTCGGTCATTGAGCTGGGGAATGCTTGCAGTTAAGTCCGTGATGAAGATCTCATCGTAGACATTTCCAAAGGGGTCGGAATCCCAAACTCCTATCTTGTTCAGCACGTCCTCCATCGCTTCCTGGGAAATCGGGAATTTAACCCATTCACCAACAAGTTCTCCCTCGTTGTACTTGCCGAGGTTAGCTACAAAGGCACTTAAACTGAAATCATTCATTCCTCTGCCTCCCCATCATAGAGATAAGCCGAAAGATTAAGAGCCGCGAAGTCCTCATCACTGATGCGCCACAGCTTGTACAGGCAACTCTCAACAAGCGCGTTGATTTCTGCATCTCCCTTCGTGTACTTGTTTACCGGGCGGAGATCTCGGATAGCAGTTCTTCGGTTGCGAGTGTCGTACATTGCGATGATCCGGAGTTCGTTCTCATCAAAGGTCGGTTTTTTCATAGTGCATGTTCTCCCTTCTTCTGCATGTTAATGTCAGCTTTTTCTGCGTCGTGCTTCTTAATTGCCGCCTGTCTTTCCCGGAGAGCTTTCAGAACAGACTCCTTCGGCCCAGGCTGACGGCCTGAGGTTTGTACAGCAACAGGCGTCTGTTTCGCTTCTGGTGCCACTTTCACAGGAACGTCTTTTGGCTTGATCTCAGCTTCTTTTTCCTTGGTATGGCTCTGCTCTTCAAGAGCTTTGGTAATCTGCTCTACAACCGCAGACACTTCTGGGCGATTCCAGCCTTCCACTTTCGTGTAATCCTGAATCATGGTATCTTTGCCAGAGATGCAATGGATGAAATCGAGGCTTCCGGGCAACTCATTGGAATTGCAGATGCCAAGAGCTTTCATGCCACTTGTGGGCAGGGCAAAATAAGCAGCAAGAGCGGGGTCAAGCGTCTGGTGTTTTTGAAGCTTGAAAGTACCTCGTGTGCTCAGATCATCAATCACATAGAAGTGGTCAATGTAAGGCTTGTCTTTCTCAGCTTCCATAGATCGGAACTTCTCTTTTAGGCTGCCCTCAATTCCATCAATGAGCTCTGAGGCAGTTTTGCGAATGGTATCAAGAGAAGATTTCAGCTCTTTGGCATCCTTACTACTGCTCCACCCAGCGATATAAGGGAAGGAGTATTCCGACGTGTCCAGACCGAAATGCTGGCAAACCGTATAGGCGATGCTTTCAGCCTCTACTTCACGAGTCATTTGATCCTTCTGAATCCCTTGCTCCTGCATCACATCACGGTCATGCAGCTTCGCATGGGCGGTTTCATGAATCGCAGTCTTCATGATCTGGCTTTCACTCATACCGTTCTGAATGACAATCTCTTTTGCGAGGTTATCAAAGTAGCCCTTCGCACCGCTGGCGATTTCATCAAATCGAATCGGAACAGGAGAAACGTTGCGAATACCCTCCATGAAGCTGTCGAAGTTCTCAACGCTTGCAGAGAGTTCATCTACACCAAGCTCAGGAAGAGGCTCGCCGTCCGTTTGCGAAAGGTCGAATACTGTCGAAACCTTGAAGCGAGGAATCGTAATGGTGACTTCTTCCGTCACAGGCTGGCCGCTCTCGTCAAGAACAACTTCACCGGTTTTGGGGTCGGTTTTTTACTGCTCATGAGTTTCACGAACAGGTGCAGGAGCAATGATCTGGATTCCCTTCTCTCCCTTCATGACATGGCGGTTGAATTTCTTCTCCCATGCCTGATAACCGGCAACAAGAGTGGCGTCCGGTCTCTGCATTGCGATCAGCAGCGTGTTATTGAAGCTGTAATGGTGGAATTGCGACATGACACGAAGGTATTCCTTGTACTTCTCGGAATTGAAAAGCTCCGCAAGCCCAGCTTCCAGCTTGTCGGTGATTTCCTTCATGCGGTCAGTACGGGTTTCTGGCATTGATTTTTCCTCCTTCATAGATTCAGCCCCGCCAACACTGGCGGGGCTATGTTTTTATAGCGACTGCTCATGTTTCTTCTCAGGGGTGTTGTTGATCTTCGCTTCGTTGACAATA
>JAUNIQ010000087.1 GCA_030535275.1 Bacillota bacterium
TCTTCCATCCGCACAGACGTGCAGCCAGTCTTACATTCTGGCCTTCCTTGCCGATTGCCAGTGACAGCTGATAATCCGGAACAACAACTGTTGCTGCTCTTTCATCTTCATCAACCATAACCTCTTCAACCTTGGCAGGGCTCAGTACGTTGCTGATGAGAACTGCAGGATCTTCATCCCATGTTGTGATATCGATCTTTTCTCCCCAGAGTTCATCAACGATATTCTTGACTCTGCTGCCGTTCTGGCCAACGCATGCTCCTACAGGATCGATATCTTCGTCTTCTGTATAAACTGCAATCTTTGTTCTGGAACCTGCTTCTCTGGCAATGCTCTTGATTACTACATCGCCGTCTTCAATTTCAGGAACTTCCAGTTCAAACAGTCTTTCAACAAATCCGGGATGAGTTCTGCTAAGGAAAATCTGAGGTCCCTTGGCGCTCTTTCTTACATCCATGATGTAAGCCTTGATTCTGTCATTAACCTTATATCTTTCGCCTGCAGCTCTTTCGCCGCCAACCAGAATACCTTCTGTATTTCCGATATTAACGAAAAGTGTTTCATTGCTGATTCTCTGAACAACACCTGTAATCAGGTCGCCCTGTCTTGAGATGTAGTTATCAAATACCATTCCGCGTTCAGCCTCGCGCAGTCTCTGTACTACTACCTGCTTGGCTGTCTGTGCAGCGATTCTTCCGAAGTCTCTTGGTGTTACTTCGTATTCAACGATATCGTCAATCTCGTATCTAGGGTCAATCTCTCTGGCTTCCTCAAGTGAAATCTCAGTAAATTCGTCTTCCACTTCTTCAACTACATTCTTCTGCATGAGAACCTCAACTTCGCCTGATTCCTCGTTCATTTCAACGCGAACGTTTGCAGCTGTTCCGTAGTTTTTCTTGTAGGCTGATATGAGAGCTGATTCAATAGCTTCCATGATCACTTCCTTTGGAATGCCTTTTTCCTTTACCAGATCGTTGATTGCATTCATAAATTCACTCATTTTCTTTTCCTCCATCTAGAAAACAATTTATTCTTAAAAAATCACTGCCAGCTTGGTTCTGGCTATCTGAGACAGCAGAAGTTCCCACTCCCTGCCATCCTGGTCTTTTACCTTTAACGAATAGTCACCTTCACAAGGTGCAAAAGCAGTCAGCTCGCCTTCGATGTTCTTAGTGCCATCAATTCCCTTGTACAGCTTTACCTCAACCATGCTTCCCACATATCTTTCATAGTGAGCCGGTGTTATCAGCGGTCTGTCCATGCCCGGTGAGCTTACCTCCAGGAAGTAATTCTGCTCAATAGGGTCTTCCTCATCAAGCTTTTCGCTCAGATATCTGCTGACCTTTTCGCAGTCCTCGGTTCCCATGTAAACAGGCTCCCCGTCTTCACCCTCGCCATTGACAAGGTCAACGTACACCCTGAGGAACCAGTCTCGTCCTTCCTTGACATATTCCGTGTTGTAGAGCTCGTATCCGTTCTCTTCGAGGTAATCTCCGAGAAGCTCGCTCACAACCTCTGTGATTTTCTTCTTTGCCATAGTTTCTCCCTGAGTTAAAAAACTCATAAAAGAAGAGTGGGCTTTGTACCCACTCGACTGTAACTTATTATTAAACCTGTATTATGTTAACACACAAATCAAGCATTTGCAAGGGTTTTCGCAGATTCCATCAGAGCTCTGCACCCTTCAATAATTTTATCGTATGTCTCATCAAAATCATGTGTGTACCATGGATCAGGTACATCTCCCTCCTCGCCTGCAAAGCTTAGGAGTGTGTGTATCTTTCCGGAAGGATCCTCCCCTCCGATTTCCATGACAGCCTCCACATTCTTTCTGTCCATGCAGACAATCATGTCAGCAGAATCGTACTCCGCTTTCGTAAGCTTTCTGGCTTCACGATTTTCATATGGTATTCCATAGGTGTCCAGAACTTCCTTAGTTCCCTCATGAATCTGCATTCCTACGGACTCGTCAAATACTCCTGCTGAACTGATGTCGAATTTATCTTCAAGCCCCTGTCTTCTGACGATATTCTTGAAGACAAATTCCGCCATGGTTGAACGGCATACATTTGCGAAGCATACGAATATGATCTTTATCTTCTTTACTTCTTCCGTCATTCTCAGATAATTCCTATTTCCTCAGCCTCTGCCAGGACTCTCTCTGCCGACTTGGCATTTCTAGGCTTCTTTCCGTTAATCATGTCGTAGAATCGGATGAGCCCGTGGAGTCTGCCGCCGTCCTTCAGGATTTTAACCAGGCAGAGATTCTGAATGCCAAGGGTTTCGCTGATAATATCAATGTCCTTACCCGAAAGCTGATGAACCGCAAGTCTGAAAGCATCTTCATAGTCTCTTTTGATAAAGGACTGCATATCGGCCAGAGTCTTAAGCTCCATCTGCTTCAGCACTTCAAGGTAGGCAAAAAGGTTCGCAGGCTGTATTTCCGCCGAATTGATTGCTGCGATGTTTCTGTTAAGCTTATCAAAAGGTTTCAGTTCCAGATATCCCTTGAATGAATCTCCGTTCAGTTCAATATCTTCAAACTGGCCGCCTTTGATAAGGCTTCTGACATGATTTCTGTATTCAGATATTTCATCTCTTGTCGTCTGAAATTCATCATCTGCAACTTCAATGAGTCCGGCCAGCCTGGATAATTTACGCAGGTATTCCTTTGGCACCTCAACGTCATTCTTGTAGCCTGTATCATGATATATTGTAGCCCATACATGCTGAAGAGCCGTTCTGATCTGAATTTCAAACTTGATTTCATTCAGCTCCGGTCTTTCTGGATCGTGATAGAGGCCTTCAGGAATCTGGCAGATATAGTGGATGGACATGTAGCCGAACTGATCCTGCTGAAGCATCTTTCTCTTGTCAACCGAGTTTTCCCAGTCAACAATGAACATGTTTTCAACAAAGGCAGCAATCCTGTCAACTTCATCATTGTAGAAAGTGATTACTCTGCAGCCTACGATATCTGTAACGTCGTCAATGCTTGCATACTTACTGCCCTTAAGCTCCAGCTTTCCGCTCAGGCTATCGGCTGTCTTTACACGGCCCTCAATACCTGTTATGAATATTCCGTTTTTATCGATGACATCCCTGAGCAGCTCGATAACCTTATCCTTCAGGAAATCATAGTTACTCGCATTTTCAAGGTACTCATCCATTATCATGCGGCAATGAGTATCCATGGCTAAACCTCCGCCAAAAGGCAGCTATTATTCGATAGTGAGAATATCAACAAAACCGGTAATCTCGAATACTTCCATGATTACATCGTTTGCATTTCTGATAATCATGGTGCCCTGCTTGTTCATCTTCTTCTGTGCAGCAAGGAGAACTCTCAGTCCTGCAGATGAGATGTATTCAAGATCTGCAAAATCAAATACCATCTCTTCTGTGCCTTCGATGCAGCTGTTGATTGTTTCTTCCAGCTCAGGAGCTGTAGTTGTGTCCAGTCTTCCTGTGACTTCCAGTGCAACCTTTTTTTCTTCCTGATTCATGTTAATGTTCATGTTTTCCTCCATTATGTAGATTAAAGAAATGTTTTATCTATAAGTTCTATAAACTCTTTATAAGCATCTGTGTCCGAAAGCTCCGACAGAGACTGCGCGAGACCTCTGTAGTGCCATTCATGCTCCTTCGGATCTGTAGTGTGGAATCTGTTCCAGAAACCGCTTCCTTCTGCCGCAAAGTCTCTGGCAATGGCTCTCATGTTTGAAAGCTTGTCACCCATTGCTACCACCTTGCCGTCATGGCTTGCCTTTGCAAGTCTGTCAATGGCAGCCTGTTTTCTTTCATGCCAGCTTTCTTCATCGCTTTTGCCTTCGACCACAATGTCGCTTTCAGTGGCAACCAGCGATGCAACTCTGTCTCCGAATCTTTCGCGAATGTCCGCTTCTGTATAATCCGTATCCTCCACAACGTCATGAAGTGCAGCTGCAGCCAGGAGCTCCTGGTCGGCCGTTATTGTAGCCACAATCGCTACAGCTTCCATAGGGTGAACGATGTATGGGAATCCCTTTCCCCTGCGTTCCGCACCCTTATGGGCATCTACGGCAAATTTTATCGCATCGTCAAGAAGTGATGTGTCAATTATTTTGCCCATTGCATCTCCTTTTCATTATAGTTTATCTGATTTTATTCTACAATACTTTACTGTACATATTCCGTATACTAGAAGAAACTGATCTGTGCCGTTTCAGGCAGACCTTCAAGCACTCCATGGGCTCTCAGTTCTTCGATTACAGTCTTGTTTACCTTACCTCTGTCCATTATATCCTCAACAGTTTCGTAAGGTCTTTCTTCATAACCTTTTGCAAAGGCTCTGGCGGCACCCTCACCCATTCCGCTGATAGCCACAAATGGGAGAATAACCTTGCCATCATGTACTCCAAACTTTGTTGCATCAGAGAGTCCCAGGCGTGCCGGAGCAAATTCATATCCGCGGGCATACATTTCATATGCTACTTCAAGAACTGTAATATCAGCTTCTTCCTTCTTGGATGCATCCTTATCCTTGGCCTTTATTTCTTCTATTCTGTCCCAGACAGCCTGCTGTCCCTTGAGGATGACCTTCTCATCGAAGTTTGCAACCTTGGTTGTAAAATAAACCGCATAGAATTCAGCCGGATAATAAACCTTGTAATATGCCTCACGCATTGACATGAGAACATATGCTACCGCATGTGCACGCGGGAACATGTACTTGATCTTCTTGCAGGAATCAATGTACCAGTCAGGCACATCGTGCTCGACCATGAGTGCTTCCTGCTCCTCGGTAAGGCCCCTGCCCTTTCTGACCTTCTCCATGATCGTGAAGGCATCTCCGTTAGGAAGGCCGTGCTTTCTCAGGTAATTCATGATGTCATCACGCGTAGCAATGGCCTCCTTCATGGTTGTAATGCCATTTACAATAAGGTCCTGAGCATTGCCCAGCCATACATCGGTTCCGTGTGATAGTCCGGATATTCTAACCAGCTCTTCAATTGAAGTAGGCTGAATGTCGTCAAGCATCTGTCTTACAAACGGTGTTCCGAACTCATGTATGGCATAACTGCCGTGTGTGAATTTGTAATCGGGATCCTTAATATCAAGCCCTTCGGTGCCGTTAAAGATAGTCATTACCTTATCATCTTTTACTGGAACCTTAAGGGGATCTATTCCTGTCATGTCCTGCAGACTTCTGATCATAGAAGGAGCATCATGTCCCAGAATATCAAGCTTTAAGAGGTTCTGATCTATTGAATGGTAATCGAAGTGAGTGGTAATGATATCCGATTTAACATCATTTGCCGGATGCTGTACCGGACAGAACTCGTAAATCTCATGACCGCGGGGAACTATAATGACGCCGCCCGGATGCTGACCGGTAGTCCTCTTTACTCCCTCGCAGCATGTTGTCAGTCCGCCTTCGGAGCCTGAATTTCTTTCTCGTCAAAATACTTGGCTACATATCCAAAGGCAGTATTGCCTTTTATTGTGCCGATTGTTCCTGCCTTGTAAACATTCTCTGCCCCGAAAATGTCCTCAACATACTTCTGGGCCTTTCCCTGATATTCACCTGCGAAGTTAAGGTCAATATCAGGCTCCTTATTGCCTTCAAAACCCAGGAATGTTTCAAATGGAATGGTAAATCCCTCTTTATTGTAAGGCGTGCCGCATACAGGACAGAGCTTGTCCGGCATGTCGACTCCGCAGTCGTATTCGTTTGAATCTCCCCATTCAAGATGCTTGCAGTTCGGGCATATGTAATGTGCGTGCAGTGGATTTACTTCTGTAATTCCCGACATTGTTGCCGCAAAGGATGAACCTACCGATCCTCTGGAACCTACAAGATAACCTTCTGAAAGGGATTTCTGAACCAGCATTTCCGCTGATCTGTACATTACCGCATAGCCATTATCGATAATTGAATTGAGTTCCTTATCCAGTCTTGCCTGAATTTCCTCCGGCAGCGGATCGCCGTACATGGCTGTTGATCTTTCCCTGCAGGCCTCTCTGAGGTACTCCTCGGCGCCCTCTATTTCAGGCGGGAACTTTCCTTCAGGAACAGGCATCATGGCTTCAATCATGTCCGCAATCAGGTTGGTGTTTTCAATTACAACCTTTCTCGCTGTCTCTTCGCCAAGATAAGCGAACTCCTCCATCATTTCATCAGTTGTTCTGAAATAGAGTCCTTCCCCGCTTTCTGCATCCTTGTATCCCTGGCCGGCCTGAAGAATTCTTCTGTACAGTGCATCCTCTTCATCAAGATAGTGAGCGTCACAGGTTGCACATACAGGTTTACCGAGTCTGTCACCGAGTTCCACAATCTTACGGTTATAATCTCTGAGAATCTCCTCATCGGAAACAATGCCGTCACGAAGCATGAACATGTTGTTCACAAGCGGCTGGATTTCCAGGTAATCGTAAAATGATGCAATTCTCTCCAGTTCTTCATCAGCTGCACCAGCCCTGATGGCACTGTAGACCTCGCCTGCCTCACAGGCCGAGCCCAGAATTAGACCCTCTCTGTTTGCCTCAAGAACGGATCTCGGTATTCTCGGTCTCTTATAAAAATACTTCAGATGAGACCATGAAACCAGCTTGTACAGGTTTTTCAGTCCTTCTCTGTTTCTCGCGAAAATAACAATGTGATTTGTTCTTCTTGATTTGTAGTCAATGCTTCCGTCCTCTGCAATCAGGTCCGTATCATCGACCAGATAGCCCTCACAACCGTAAAGAATCTTTATATTCTTTGCCGCATGTGAAGCATCGGGAAATGCCTGCACAACGCCATGGTCAGTAATGGCAATGGCTTTATGCCCCCATTTCTCAGCTGTCTTTACCAGAGAAGCGGTGTCTGTCATTCCGTCCATTGCACTCATCTTCGTGTGGCAGTGGAGCTCAACTCTCTTCTCCGGATATGTATCTACTCTTTCTTTTTTTTCTATCTTCTCAATGCTGTCAGCCATGATGGTTACAACATTATCGAATCTGTCCCACTGTGCCTTGCCCTGAATTCTTACCGATGAACCGTCAGGCAGATGCTCTTCAATGTCATCCCATTTCTGGTTAACAACAAATGACTTAATGCATATGCTGGTCTTCTTGTCAGTGACAAAGAGA
>JAUNIQ010000088.1 GCA_030535275.1 Bacillota bacterium
CTCCGCATCTCTGGCACGTTCTTCTTCATTGATAACCTTTGACATTGAGATGATTTCAACATCTTCTCCGGTTCTCATGATCTTAACGCCCTGAGTTGCACGGCCAAGCTTGTTAATGCCCTTGGCTTCAATTCTTATTACGGTTCCCTTGGAGTTAATGAGCATTACCTCGTCACTGTCGTCAACGACGATTGCTCCAATCAGGTGTCCCGTCTTCTTGAATTTGCTCTTGTCATATGTCAGAAGGCCCTTGCCGCCTCTTGCCTGTACCTTGTATTCTTCAACCGGTGTTCTCTTGCCGTAGCCCTTGCTGGTTACTACGAGAAGTTCTTCCTCAGGCTGAACAAGCTGCATTGCTACAACTTCGTCATCATCTTCAAGCTTGATTGCACGTACGCCTCCGGCAACTCTGCCCATAGGTCTTACATCCTGCTCGCTGAAGCTGATGCACTTGCCGTTCTTGGTAATGATGATTACATTATCCGTTCCGCTTGTCTGCTTGATTTCAACAAGTTCATCGCCATCCTTCAGAGTGATGGCAATAAGGCCCGTCTTCCTGTTCGTATCGAATTCCGAAATTGCAGTCTTCTTGATTGTTCCGTTCTTGGTAACCGCAATCAGATACTTGTCATCTCTGAAATCTCTGAAAGGAATTACCGCTGAAATTCTCTCGCGCTGCATCAGGTTCAGGAAGTTTGCCGCATTGGTTCCCTTGGCGGTTCTGTTTGCCTCAGGAATCTCGTATGCTTTTATCTTGTGAGCCTTACCCATGCTGGTGAAGAACATGAGATGATCGTGAGTTGATGTCATGATCAGGTCTCTGATGAAGTCATCATCCCTGGTCGTTACTCCCGTTATTCCCTTGCCGCCTCTTCTCTGTGTCTTGTAGGTGTCGGCCGGAACTCTTTTCAGATATCCTCTGTGTGTCAGGGTGATTGCAACCTGCTTTTCTTCAATCAGGTCTTCCTCATCCATGTCATCCACATCGCCGATGATCTGAGTCTTTCTCTTGTCTCCCCACTTTTTCTTTATTTCAAGAAGTTCTTCCTTTATTACTCCCAGCAGAAGCTTTTCGTCTCCCAGAATGCTCTTGTAATAAGCGATCTTTTTCTGGAGCTCTTCATATTCCGCTTCAATCTTTTCTCTTTCCAGTCCCTGCAGACGGGCAAGTCTCATGTCGAGTATTGCCTGCGCCTGTACTTCGGAAAGACCGAACTTCTTCATTAACTTTTCCTTGGCATCGTTATAGCTGGATCTGATAACCTTGATGATTTCATCAATGTTATCCAGTGCAATTCGCAGACCTTCCAGAATGTGAGCTCTTGCTTCTGCCTTATCCAGATCGAACCTTGTTCTTCTCGTAACAACGTCCTTCTGATGCTTCAGATATTCATCAAGTATCTCCTTGATGTTAAGCACCTTAGGTCTGCCGTTTACAATGGCCAGCATGATCATTGAAACGTTCTCCTGAAGAGATGTGTGCTTATACAGTTTGTTAAGCATTACTCTTGGATTTGCAGTTGCCTTCAGGTCGATTACAATTCTGATTCCGTTACGGTTTGACTCATCGCGGATTCCTGAAATTCCTTCGAGCTTCTTGTCTCTTACGAGCTCGCCGATTCTTTCCAGCATTCTTGCCTTGTTAACCTGATAAGGAATTTCTGTAACGATAATCTGTGATTTTCCGCGGGATGTTTCTTCTATTTCACATACTGATCTGACAACGCACTTGCCCTGTCCTGTTCTGTATGCTTCCTGTATTCCCTTCTTGCCCATGATTACAGCGCCGGTCGGGAAGTCAGGTCCCTTGATTATTTTAATCAGGTCATCGACAGTACATTCCTCTTCATCAACTTCTCTGTCGATCATCTTCACGCATGCGTCGATGGTTTCCGAAAGATTGTGTGGAGGAATTGAAGTTGCCATACCTACGGCAATTCCGTTACTTCCGTTAATAAGAAGATTCGGTACTCTTGATGGAAGGACTGTAGGTTCCTGCTCTTCTTCATCGAAGTTAGGAATGAAGTCCACTGTATCCTTGTCAATGTCACGAAGCATCTGCAGTGCGAACGGAGTCATTCTCGCTTCCGTATAACGCATTGCTGCTGCGCCGTCGCCGTCGATGGATCCGAAGTTTCCGTGTCCGTCAACCAGCATGTATCTCGTCGCAAAAGGCTGCGCCAGCTTTACCATTGCTTCATAGATTGAGCTGTCGCCGTGTGGGTGATACTTACCCATTACTTCGCCGACAATACGTGCCGACTTCTTGTGCGGTTTGTCCGGGGTTATTCCCAGTTCATGCATTCCGTAGAGAATTCTTCTGTGTACAGGCTTGAGTCCGTCACGAACATCCGGAAGAGCACGTCCTACGATAACGCTCATTGCGTAGTCGATATAGGAGGTCTTCATCTCGTCATGAATCTCGTGCTGTATCATTCTCTGGTCTTCAAGTAAGTTTACTTTAGTCATGATTCAGTCCTCCTTTCTTATACGTCAATTGTCGCGTAAACGGCGTGGTCTTCGATGAACTTCTTTCTCGGCGGAACCTTGTCACCCATGAGAGTTGTAAAGATTTCGTCTGCGGCAGTTGCATCTTCAACCGTAATCTGAATTAAAGTTCTCTTTGTGAAATCCATTGTTGTATCCCAGAGCTGTTCGGCGTCCATTTCACCAAGGCCCTTGTATCTCTGGATGTCATATTTCTTTCCCTTCAGAGTTTCGAGCAGCTCGTTCTGCTCCTTGTCTGAATAGGTGTAGAAAATGTCCTTGCCCTGCTTTACTCTGAAGAGAGGCGGCTGGGCAGCATAAACATAACCGTTCTCAATGAGCGGTGTCATGTATCTGTAGAAGAATGTCAGCAGCAGTGTTCTGATATGCGCTCCGTCGACGTCGGCATCGGTCATGATGATGATCTTGTGGTAACGGAGTTTTTCGATATCAAAATCCGAACCGATTCCGCAGCCGAAGGCTGTGATCATGTTCTTGATTTCTTCCGAGTTCAGAATCTTATCAAGACGTGCTTTCTCTACATTCAGGATTTTTCCTCGCAAAGGCAGGATTGCCTGTCTGTTACGGTCTCTTCCATCCTTGGCGCTGCCGCCGGCGGAATCACCCTCGACAAGGAAGATTTCTGAAAGTGCCGGATCTTTTTCCGCGCAGTCTGCAAGCTTGCCCGGCATTGAGCCGCCGTCAAGAACCGTCGCTCTTCGAGCCAGGTTTCTTGCCTTTCTTGCAGCTTCTCTGGCGCGTGCCGCCTTGAGACACTTTTCAATTATTATCTTTGCCTGCTTTGGATTCTCTTCCAGAAAGGCTCCCAGATAATCTGCTGTTGCAGTTTCCACGAAACCTCTCATGTCCGAATTTCCCAGCTTGGCCTTTGTCTGTCCTTCAAACTGTGGCTCGGTAAGCTTTACTGACACAATTGCCGTAATTCCCTCACGAACATCAGCACCGTCAAACGGTTCATCTGAATCCTTCAGGATTTTGCTCTTCTTGCCGTAGTCATTGAAGGTTCTTGTAAGAGCTGCCTTGAAACCCTGAAGATGGAATCCGCCTTCAGTGGTCTTGATGTTGTTGGCATAGGACGCAATGTGTTCACTGTAGCTGTCTGTATACTGCAGTGCCACTTCGACTTCCTTTCCCTCTTCCTGAACCTCGAAATATATGATGTCCTTATGAATCGTGTTTCTGGATTCATTCAGGTACTCAACGTACTGCTTTATTCCGCCCTCATAGAAGAACTCGTCGGCATTGCCGTCTCTCTTGTCTTCAATGCTGATTCTTATGCCTTTATTAAGGAAGGCCATTTCTCTGAATCTTCTTGCCAGAGTGTCATAATCGTAAACGGTGTCATCAAAAATCTCAGGGTCCGGCCAGAATGTTGACTTCGATCCTGTCTTTCTTGCATTTCCAACTTCTTCGAGAGGGGTTACAGTCTTACCGTATTCGTAAGCCTGTGTGTAGACTTTGCCGTTTCTTCTGACTTCAACTTCCATTCTTGTTGAGAGTGCGTTAACGACTGAGGCACCTACACCGTGGAGACCGCCGGATACCTTATATCCTCCGCCACCGAATTTTCCGCCCGCATGCAGAACTGTGTGAATAACTTCTACAGCCGGCTTTTTCATCTTCGGATGCATATCTACAGGCATTCCTCGCCCGTCGTCTTCAACGGTAATGGAATTATCCTTATTTATACTTACTTTAATTGTTGTACAGAAACCTGCTAGAGCTTCATCGACAGAGTTGTCGACAATCTCGTAAACCAGGTGGTGAAGTCCGGGTGATCCTGTACTTCCGATGTACATTCCCGGTCTTTTTCTTACAGCCTCTAATCCCTCTAATACCTGTATTTGCTCGGCATCATACTGCTGTAATTTCTCGTTTTTTGCCATCACATTTTCTCCTTTTTATTTTTGTTCACAAAACACGATATATTGTAGCATAAAACGGCCGATTTTACAACATTTTGAGCCCATTTTAACAAAAAACACGACTTGTGCGAAAAACTCCGCTCAAATCGTGCATTTTAGCCTTAATATTTATATCTCAGTTTCTACCTCCCCACCCCTGATTTTTATGATTTTTCCTTCGGGTAGCCTCTTTGCCACCTCACCCACTATATCTGTGGTGGTAATAAACATCTGATTTTCTCCCAGAGAGTTCATCAGATATACCTGTCTGTCATTGTCCAGTTCTGACAGTACATCATCCAGAAGAAGTATAGGGTTTTCCCCTTTTTCCTCTTCTATTATCTTTATCTCAGACAGCTTCAGGGAAAGTGCTGCGGTTCTCTGCTGGCCCTGGGATCCGAATTTTCTCAGGTCGACTCCGTTTGTAGATATCTTGAAATCATCTCTGTGAGGTCCATGTCCTGTTGTTCGGTTTCTGATATCCTCTCTTACGTTTTCCGGATTGAATTCGCTCGGCTCATATCTGAGCTCCAGGGTTTCCTTGCCGCCGGTTATTTTCTGGTGGATATCGTTGCTGATTTTATCAATCTTTTCTATGAAGTTCTTTCTCTTTTCAATTATTCTCGTTCCGAATCTGGCAAGCTGCACATCCCAGACGGCAAGAAGGTCCATGTCGATGTGTTCGCCTTTCAGGTAAGCGTTTCTCTGCTTGAGTATCTTTTTGTAATCATTGAGCTCTGAAAGGTACCCGGCTCTGATCTGGCAGAGCTCACTGTCTATGAATCTTCTTCTCTTTTCCGGATCCTCTTTGACTATCTTCAGATCCTCCGGGGAAAATACGACGATGAACAATCTGTCCAGCAGTTCGGAAGCCCGTGTCACTTTCACACCGTCTGCCTTTATGCCTTTCTTCCCGTCGCGGCTTATTACTATTTCCGTCGTACACTCATCTCCAAAGGCAACAAAGCTGCTCTTTATTCTGCAGTAGTCCTCGCCGAATTTTATCAGCTCTTTATCCCGGGCATTCTTAAAGGAGCGAGCAAGAGCATTTAAATAAATACCCTCCAACAGATTAGTCTTTCCCTGGGCGTTATCGCCCAGGAAGAGATTAATATTCTTATTGAAGGATACTTTTAAATCGCTGTAATTTCTGAAATTGTGCAGTTCAATATCTTTAATATACATACCATTGCGGCGAAGCCGCCGACGCGAAATTTACATTGTAGGAATTCTGACCGGAAGAATGAGATATTCGTATGCATCGCCTTCAGCCGGTTTAACTACACATGGAGAAACGCCTGTCTTGAAATTGAGGGATATTTTTTCATCATCAATTGCTTTAAGAACATCAATTACAAACTTTGAATTGAATCCTATTTCAATATCATTGCCTGTCTTTTCAATAATGATTTCTTCTTTTACATTTCCTTCTTCTGATCTGGATGTAATAGTCATTAAATCATTTTTAATTGATATTTTAATTAAATTATTTTTTCCTTCCTTTGCAAGAAGTGAAGCTCTTTCAATGCTGTCGAGAAGAATTTCTTTTCCCGCTATAACCTTTGTTGTATTTTCTGCAGGAATGATATCTCTGTATTTAATGAATTCTCCTTCCATTATTCTGAGAATAACTTCTGTTTTTCCTACACTGAATAATGCCTTCTTTTCTCCCAGAGAAACATTTATATCATTTTCTTCATCATCTTCAGAAATGATTTTGCTTATTTCATTCATTACCTTTGCTGAAATAATGAATTTCTTTTCCTTGGCACTCTTCATTTCTTCCTTTACAAGAGCAAGTCTGAATCCATCAAGAGAAACCATCTTAATATCATTTTCATTTATTTCAGTTAGTATTCCTGTAAGAACTCCCTTTGATTCATCGATGCTTGCTGCAAAGGCAGTCTTTCTTACCATATCCTTAAATATGTTTCTGTCTATTACAAAGTTTTCACTTTCTTCTTCCTTTTCTCCTACATTAGGAAATTCTTCAACCGGAAGACTTACTAATTTAAACTCTGAATAATTTGTTTTAATAATTACTGAATTATCTTCTTCTTTTGTAACAGATATTTCTTCATTAGGAAGTTTTCTTATAATGTCACCAAAAAGTCTGGAAATAACAACAGCTGATCCTTCTTCTTCAACATTTGCTTCTATTTCCTTTTTAATACTTATTTCAAAATCAGAAGCTGTCATTATTATTTTATTGTCAGCTGTTGCCTGAATGAGTATTCCCTTTAATATTGGAAGTGTTGTTCTATTTGATACTGCCTTTGAAACAGTATTTAGT
>JAUNIQ010000089.1 GCA_030535275.1 Bacillota bacterium
CTGCGATTGCCTTTGCAACGTCCATTGTAACTGTGCCTGACTTAGGGTTTGGCATGAGGCCCTTAGGTCCCAGAACCTTACCGAGTCTACCAACAACGCTCATCATGTCAGGAGTAGCGATAACTGCGTCAAACTCGAACCATCCTTCTTTCTGGATCTTTGTTGCCAGTTCTTCAGCTCCTACGAAATCTGCGCCGGCTTCTTCAGCTTCTGTTGCCTTAGGTCCCTTTGCGAATACCAGGACTCTCTTAGTGTTACCTGTTCCGTGCGGAAGTACGATTGCGCCTCTAATCTGCTGATCAGCGTGTCTTCCGTCCAGGCCCATTCTGAAATGAGCTTCAATTGTTTCATCAAACTTGGCCCTTGCTGTCTTTGTAACAATGTCCATAGCCTGATCTACATCGTACAGCTCCTGCTTGTCAAACAGTTCAGCAGCTGCCTTGTAATTCTTACCTCTCTTAGGCATTTTCTAATTCCTTTCTGTGGTGCTAACGACTCCCCGCATCTTCTATGCGGATCTCAGTCTTCCACTCTGTTAGTCTTCAATAACGATTCCCATTGATCTTGCAGTTCCCTTGATCATTTCTGTTGCTGCTTCAAGGCTTCCTGCGTTAAGGTCTGCCATCTTAGTCTTGGCAATTTCCTCTGCCTGAGCATATGTCAGTGTAGCAACCTTAGTCTTGTTAGGTTCTCCTGATGCTGCTTCCAGGCCTGCTGCCTTCTTAAGTAATACTGCTGCAGGTGGAGTTTTTGTAATGAATGAAAAACTGTGATCTGCGTATACAGTGATTACTACTGGAATAATCATTCCCGGCTGATCCTGTGTCTTAGCGTTGAACTGCTTACAGAAGTCCATAATGTTAACGCCGTGCTGACCAAGTGCTGGTCCTACAGGTGGTGCTGGATTTGCCTGACCGGCTGGAATCTGAAGCTTGATATAGCCTTCAATCTTCTTAGCCACGTCAATTCCTCCTTTCTTCAGTTTTTATATGCAAAACCAGACTTGCTGGTTTTGAATCAGATTTTAGTCGAGCTTGTCAACCTGCGCGAAATCCAGTTCTACAGGTGTGTCTCTTCCAAACATGGATACCTTGGCTCTCAGAGTCTGCTTTTCCATGTTTACTTCTTCGACAGTTCCCATGAAGTTTTCGAAAGGTCCATTGATAACCTTGATTGTATCTCCAACGTGAATGTCCAGATCGATGTAGATTTTCTCGATTCCCATTCTTCTTACTTCTTCAAGTGTAAGAGGAACCGGGTTTGAACCGTGTCCCACGAATCCGGTAACGCCCTGTGTATTTCTTACCAGATACCATGATTCATTGGTTACTATCATCTTAACAAGAACATATCCCGGGAACATCTTCTTGGTCTTAATCTTTCTCTGGCCGTTCTTAACTTCAACTCTGTCTTCTGTAGGCACAATAACATCGAGCACCAGATCCTGCATGCCTCTGCTCTCTACCAGTTTCTCGATATTAACCTTAACCTTGTTCTCGTGACCTGAATAAGTATGTACAACATACCATCTGGCTTCGCCGTCACCTCTTAAACCTTCGAGTTCGTCCAGATTAAGTGTTTTAGTTACTTTTTCTTCACACATTGTACCTACGCTCCTATATAAATGTAGCTTTTAGAAACAAATTGCCTTGATTGCTGCCAGAACGCCTGAGTCAACGCCCCAGAACAGTAATGCGAAAGCAGCGCATGTTGCGAGCACAACAACAGTGAAGGATCCCAGTTCGGACTTTGTAGGCCAAACCACCTTCTTCATCTCAAGCTTAACGCCTCTGAAGTATTCCTTCAGCTGGCCCTTTTCTCTAGGCTTCTTAGGCTGCTTTTTTCTCTTCTGTCTTGATTCTGCTCTTGCCTTAGCCGCATCCCATCTGGTTGCGCCTGCGTCCTTTGCAGACTTCTTTGTTTCTTCAGATGCAATTATGGAAGTCTTGTAATCTGAGTTCTTTCTCTTCTTGGACTTTGCCATCTTACTTCTCCCGTTTCTTACTTAGTCTCCTTGTGCAGAGTGTGCTTCTTGCAGAATGGACAATACTTGTTCAGTTCCAGTCTGTCCGGAGTGTTCTTCTTGTCCTTCATTGTGTTGTAGTTTCTCTGCTTGCATTCTGTGCATGCGAGTGTAACCTTAACTCTCATTTTGTGTTTCCTCCAATAAATATTAGTCAATTCAGGCTGCGTGTCATCGCAACACTAAAAATAACGCCTTTGCTTTTTTCCATAAAGTCGCTCAATAAGTATATCTTATAGACCCGTCAACGTCAAGGGAAAATAAAGTCTTTTTTCCAATACTTGCCGATTTCTTTTTCAGCCTTTATAATGCAATAAGACTTGGAAGGAGACAATACTCACATGGCAAAAATACTGCACAAATACTATGAAATCAAGGACTACAAAAAAACCTTATCAATCGTTGAAGATGCTATGAAGAAGGCTCGTGCCGTCATTCCTCAGGGCCAGGTAGCTACATACATACCTGAACTTGGAAAGGTCGACCCCGAGCAGCTCGGAATATGCATCTACCCTCTTACCGGCAAAAAGGTGTGTCTGGGCGATTACGACAGACGATTCACCATACAGTCCATATCAAAGGTAATGATGCTCGTTGCCGCTCTTGAAATCTGCGGCAAGGATAAGGTCTTTGAACTTACCGGCGCCGAGCCTTCAGGCGAAGCCTTTAATTCCATTGTTGAGCTGGACCGTGAGAATTCCAGACCTTACAACCCCCTCATCAATTCGGGAGCATTGGCCATCTGCGGCATGCTCACAAAGGAAATTTCATTTCAGGATATCCTGAGATATACACGCAAGGTCTGCAACGATGCAGACATAGTTCTGAATGAAGATGTCTATGATTCCGAAATCAAGACATGCTCCAGAAATCGTTCAATAGCATATCTTCTTGAAAGCAAGGATATCATTAACGGCGACGTTGATGACATACTCAGATTTTACACCAAATGCTGTTCAATGAGCGTAACCGCCGAATCCCTGGCAACCGCAGCCAGAATTCTCTGTAATGACGGCGTTGGCGAAGAATCCACAAAGCGCTACATGTCCGCTTCCACTGCCAGAATCGTCAAGACGCTTATGCTTACCTGCGGAATGTACGACGGCTCGGGAACATTTGCCATCAATGTAGGCATCCCTTCTAAATCAGGTGTAGGCGGCGGTCTCATGTCCGTATCTGACAAGCGTGCCGGTATCGGCGTGTTCGGCCCATCGCTTGATTCAAAAGGCAACAGCATTGCAGGAATTCAGCTTCTGAAAGAGATTTCAAACAAGCTTACCCTCAATCTGTTCTACGATCCTGAATGGGATGAGCCTCAGAAGGAATCCAATTTCGCAGATCAGATCATGAACCATCATTTCCAGGGTAAATAAAGAAGGAATAAAAAAGCGAGTCCGGATAATCCGGACTCGCTTAATTTTATTATTGGGAGTTTTTATGCTTCCTTCATGGAAATTGCATCAGCAGGGCAAACGCCTACACATGCTTCACAGCCGATGCACTTTTCTTCGTCCAGCTTCCATTCAGTTCCATCAACTGTAATGGCTTCAGCTGCACATTCGTTAGCGCAAGCTGCGCAGTATACGCACTTTTCCTCATCTAACGCTGCTACGCTCTTCTTTGCAGGAGCTGCAGGTGCTGCTTCTGCTGCAGGAGCTGCGCCGCCAAATGACAGGCTCTTCTTAGGGCACTTGTCAATGCAGGCACCGCACTTAACGCAAGCGTCAGTGTCAACTTTCCATGACTTTTCTTTTCTGTCAACTGCGATTGCATCAGCAGGGCATGCCTTTGCACAAAGTCCACAGAATACGCAAGTGTCAGCGCAAGTCAGATCTCCGTCTGCATCAGCAGGAGCTGCGCCGCCGTCTGCCTTCTTAGCTGCCTTTACAGGAATTTCAAATTCATCTACAACCTTAACTACGTTAGGAAGAGTGTACATGTTTTCCATTGTCAGGCACTTCTTAGGGCAGTTGTCAACGCATGCACTGCACTGGATGCACTGCATTCTCTGAATCTTCCACTTGCCACCGGCCTTATCTACTTCGATAGCGTCAGTCGGACATGCATTTGCACAGATTCCGCAACCGATACAGTTTGGACCGTCGATTGATACTGAACCTCTGGTTCTTTCCTCATATTCTCTAGGAATTACAGGATACATACGGCAGGCTGTCTTCTTGAATGTGCTTCCCAGGATGGTCTTTCCGAATTTGAAGAAACCAAGTCTTGTAGGGATGATTACACACAGCAGAGCAGCAACTACTATTACGATTAAAATCATAAGTTTACCCACTACTCTCACCTACCTTTCTGTACAGCTGATGCACGGGTCGATGGTGAGTACCAGCATCGGTCGATTGTCAGGGCCAGAATAGGCACATCTGCCAGATCTGATCCGCCCAGCATTTTAACTAATGCAGGAATGTTGATGTTGGTCGGTGTTCTAACTCTCATTCTCTTCAGGAACTTGGAGCCGGCGCCCTTAGCATAGTAGAATGCTTCGCCTCTTGGCTGTTCCAAACGAGTTGCGAATTCACCATCAACTGTCTTAGGAACCTTGCAGTCAACAGGACCGTCAGGAATCTGAGCAACAGCCTTTTCAATCAGTTCGATTGACTGGAAGACTTCTCTGATTCTTACAACAGTTCTTGCCATGCAGTCGCCTGCTTCTTCTACTACAGGTTCAAATCCCAGTTCGTGATATACACCGTGGTCTCCGGTAAGTCTAAGATCCTGAGCAACTCCTGAACCTCTTACAGTAGGACCTACTGCGCACAGTTCCATTGCTTCTTCCTTAGTCAGGACACCAACACCGGTCATTCTGTTTTTAACTGATGCATCATTGATGAATACATCTGTTATTTCCTTGATTTCAGCCTTGAGACCGTTCAGAACTGTTACCATTTCCTGCAGGTTTTCATTGCTGATATCTTTTCTCATTCCACCAGGCTTGCAGATTGAGAATACTACTCTGCCGCCTGTGTTCTTTTCGAACAGGTCGAGTACTGTTTCTCTTATTCTCCAGCAGTGGTTGAACAGTGATTCGAATCCGAATGCGTCTGCCATAAGTCCCAGCCACAGAAGATGTGAATGTACTCTACCAAGTTCATGCAGTATTGTTCTCAGATATTCTGCTCTTTCAGGAACCTGAACGCCCATAGCACCTTCAATAGCTGCTGATGCGCCCCAGCCGTGTCCGAAACTGCAGATACCGCAGATACGCTCTACTACATATACCATTTTGTTATAATCTTTTGTCTCACACAGTTTTTCCAGACCTCTGTGGATGTAACCGATTGATGGAATAACATCAACTACTGTTTCATCCTCAAGAACCAGGTCGAGATGGAGTGGTTCAGGAAGCACTGGATGCTGTGGTCCAAAAGGTACTATTGTTCTTTTACCCATTACATTGCCTCCTTTACTTCTTTGGTTTCCAAGGAGTTTCTTCAGTTACTTTGAAGAAAGTTCCATTGTAATCTAATGCACTGTGATTGAACTTAACACCGAACAGATCGTGAATTTCATTTTCATAGATGAATGCAGGCCAGTAAATGCCTGTGATACTTTCAACTTCATCCTTATCAATCGCGATGTCCAGTCTGAGATTCTGCAGGATGTGGTCCTTATCGAATGAATATACGATTTCATATGTTTCATCGTCAAGAACAACGCCGCAGATCTGTACTAATCTGTATCCGTCTGCTTTCAAATCGCCAACTCTAGAAATCAGGTTTGAAAGATTAACGGCTTCAAAATTCTGCTGTGCAGTATGTCTTTCCATTTTTCTTCCTCCTTATTTCTTATACAGTGTTGCATTCACCTTTACTTCAGACATTGTGAAGATAGGTGGATACTGTACTTCTGATGGTGCGCTGGCTGCTGCCGGAGCTTCTGGAGCTGCAATTGCTGCTGCAGGTGCTGCAGGTGCATCGATAGCTTCAACCATTGCATCTCTCTTAGCCTGAAGAATTCCCAGGCCTGTAACAACAGCATCTATGATGGCTTCAGGTCTTGCTGCGCATCCAGGAACGTATGCGTCTACAGGAATAACCTGGTCAACGCCGCCCAGTACGTTATAGCAATCCTTGAAGATTCCGCCGGAACATGCACAGATACCGATTGCAACAACAACCTTAGGTTCAGGCATCTGTTCATAGATCTGCTTTACAACGTCTTTGTTCTGTTCATTTACAGAACCGGTTACCAGGAACACGTCTGCGTGCTTCGGGTTACCACAGTTAATAATTCCGAATCTTTCTACGTCATACATAGGCATGAGGCAAGCCAGAACTTCGATATCACAACCGTTACAGCTTGATCCATCATAATGTACAACCCAAGGAGATTTTGTTACATATGCTTTTGACATTCTCTTCACCTCCCTAATTCATGAAACATAACTGCAGTACAAACAGGTTTACAACGCCAAGTACGATAGCAACAATCCAAGCTGACTTGAATGCGAACTGCCACTTCATTCTTGCGAAGCAGTTGTCAATAAATACTTCGAAGAAGTAAGCCAGAATTGCTACAACGATTCCGATGATCCATCCATAAGCTGTTCCGTTTGCAAAGAACAGGAATACGAATCCAAGGAGGAATACGTTTTCGTACCAGTGAGATATTTCAACCCATGCCATTGTTCTGCCAACGAATTCAGTTGTCATACCTCT
>JAUNIQ010000090.1 GCA_030535275.1 Bacillota bacterium
AGAACAGTAGGTTCAGGCGTTGTAACTGAAGTTATCGAATAATTCCAATTCAACACGACATTAAAATAGCTCCCCGATCGGGGAGCTTTTTTTCTTTGTTGTTAATACATTTTATGTTAAAATAATTATGTATGTAAAGAGGGACTGGAGAAAGGAGAAAATCATGAAAAAGAACAGATTATTAATGGTAATAATTGCACTCCTCATGACCGTAAGCATGACTCTTGCCTTTGCGGGATGCGGGCAGGATGCCGAGCAGGCAGAAACGGAAAATGTTGAGGTCACTGAAGCCGGTGAAGTGTTCGTCGCCGGGCTCGACGAGTCTTTTAACATTGCTGAAGCCCTTAGTGATACGGACATTCTGGAAACGCTGGATGCATCGGGAGTGGATTACTACATTGAGCAGTACAGCAATGACAGCGAGTCATTCTATCTCAGTGCCTGCGCAGACGACGAAGAATATGACGGCATGGTAGGTTATATCACTGCCTATGCCGAAGGCGACACTTCTTACGAAGATCTGCCGGATTATAAGGTGCTTGGCGTGAAGGATGGAATAACCTATGTACTGGGTCTGGCAACAGATGTCAGGGTCAACCCGGAAGACACGCAGATTGCAGCTGATTACAATAAGCTGACTGAAGCAATGAAATCACTTGAAATCAAATAATCTGTAATTATCACGAGAGAACAACATGAAAGATATTTTTATTAGCAATCTTAAAACCAATGATGACATTACCAGCTTCTTCATGGTCAAGAGCGTTGCCCTGAAGGTGGGTTCAAACAGAAAGACATATCTCGACCTGGTGCTGGGAGATGCAAGCGGAGAAATCAACGGCAAGAAGTGGGACATTGCAGATGAGGAAGTTGCAGGCCTTGAGAGAATCAAGGAAGGCAGCATAATCAAGGCGCGTGCCATAGTAACCGAATGGAACGGAATGAAACAGCTGAGGATTTCGAGGATACGCATGACCGGTGCGGAGGACAATCTTGACATGCAGGATTACGTCAAGGCTGCTCCTGAAAAACCTGAGGACATGTACAGCTTCATTTACGAGAAGGCGGCTGCTTTTGCAGATGAAGATCTTAAGAAGCTGTGTACGGGAATCCTTGAGAGCCACAGGGAAAAGCTCATGTACTACCCTGCAGCATCCAAGAATCATCACGCTGAAATGGGAGGCCTTCTCTGGCATGTGAAGCGCATGCTGATGGTGGCTGAAAAGGTTAGCGAGGTCTACACTAATCTGAACAGGGAACTGCTTATGGCAGGAGTCATTCTTCACGATGTTGAGAAGATGACAGAGATAGAGTCAAATGAACTGGGCATTTCGCCGGGATATTCATTTGAAGGCAAGATGCTGGGACATCTGGTTCTGGGCGTCAGAGAACTCGATAAGTTATGTGCCGAGCTGGGCATCGGCAAGGAAAAAGCAGTCATGCTTGAACACATGGTGATTTCCCATCACTATGAGCCGGAATACGGCAGCCCTATAAAACCGCTCTTCCCTGAGGCAGAGATGCTACATTATCTTGACATGATAGATGCCAAGATGTTCGACATGGAAGAGGCTCTTGAAAAGACTGAAGAAGGAGAATTCAGTGACAGAGTCTGGACCCTGGACAACAGGACAGTTTACAAAGCGAATAAATAACCGAAAGGATAGAAGATAAATGTTAAAAAGACCGGAAGAAATACTTGAAATCACCAAGAAGTTCAATAGAGCAGGCTTTGATGTAATCTGCGCAGGACAGTGCGTGACAGGCGCAACCATGGGTGACAGCCCTCTGGACTGGGACCTGTACACTGAATGCCCGCAGGAGAAGGTTAGAGAGCTGTTCCCTGAAGGCGAAGCAATCGGCAAGAGAACAACAAGACTGGATTACACTGAATTTGTTGAGTCAACTCACGTTAACGAAGCTGACCACTTTGAAGGAGTAATCGCCGACATAATTACTCTGGAAGGCAGCATGGAAGAACAGCTTGAGATTTACGATTTTACCTGTGAAGCAGTTGGAGAACGTTCAAACGGCTCATCCGTAGACCCTCTCGGCGGCAGGAAGGACATGAAGCAGAAGCTGCTCAAGCCTGTTGGAGATTTTGGCAAGAAGGTAAGCAAGCAGCCTGAACTGATCTGGAAGGCATTGAGATATGTAGGCCTTTACGGATTTGACCTGAACAGGGAAATATATGATACAATCCAGAAGAACAAGGAAAGAGCTTCAATTGTAGACAAGGAAATCATACTGAATGAATTCACAACTGCAATGATCGGCAACTACGCCGGCAAGTTTCTGAAGATGCTTGAAGGCCTGGGACTTACAGAAGCTATCATAGGACCTGAAGGTAGATCGGTTAACCCTCGCGAAAAGAAGGACTTCAAGATGCTTTGCGAGAACATCGACAACACCAAGAAAATTCCGCTGAGAAGACTTGGATTGTTCTACATGGTATTCGATAAGAATTACTCAAAGGCACTGGCATTCCTCCCTCACGATGAGGAATCACTGGACTACCTTGAAGAAGCCAAGAGACTCTGCCCTAAGCTTTACTTCTGCAAGAACGAGGAAATGCTTAAGAATTTCATAGCAAAATTCGGATGGGACAAGTACCACTTCTACGACAGACTGCTTAAGGCACAGAATATCGTATACGAGCTGGAAAACCAGCAGCAGTTTGCACGTGACGAAATACTCAAGGTAATTATCAGAGAAAAGCAGCCGATCTTCGTTGAGGATCTGGTGATCGATGCAGATGATATTATCGAGGCGGGCATAACAGATGACAGAGAAAGAGCAGAGTATCTGCTTGAGCTGCTTCTGACACCTGTTCACAAGAACAGATGGAACAATGAACGCGACAAGCTCCTGAAGTTTGCCAGAGGCTTCCACAAGAGCAGGATTCGCAGAACGTTCAGAAATGTTGACTGGCTCAGATAATCAGGGTAAAAGGGTTTAGGGATATGAAGAAAGAGTATGAAGGCGTCATTGCCGAAATAATATTTCATAACAGAGAAAACGGCTACACAGTAGCCGTTTTTGAAATTGATGCAAAGGCAGACGGCGGCGCTGATGACTATGAAGACTACTTCACTGCAGTGGGAACCATCCCCGGCGCAGCACCCGGAAAGTGTTACCGCATACAGGGAGAGTTTGTGGAAAACCAGCGCTACGGTGAGCAGTTCGCGGTGAGCAGCTGTGAGGAGACAATGCCTTCATCGAAGGAAGGAATAAAGGGTTTTCTGGCTTCGGGAACAATTAAGGGTGTCGGCAGGAAAACTGCAGCGGCAATAGTTGCAAAGTTCGGCGAGGATACCTTTGAAATTATAGAAAAGCACCCCGAACGTCTGACGGAGGTTTCCGGCGTTGGAGAAAAGGTTGCTGCCAAGATAGCAGAAGCCTTTGTGATTCATAGGGAATTTGCCAGAATCACCATGACACTTCAGCAGTACGGAATCAGTGCCTCTCAGGCTCTGAAGCTTTACCACGTATACGGAAGCGAGACAGTTGAAATTGTAATGGAGAATCCGTACCGTCTTACGGAGGACGTATTCGGAATCGGATTCAAGAAGGCCGATGCCATCGCAGAAAAGATAGGAATAGCTCCTGATGACGAATTCAGAATTAAAAGCGGAATTAAATACACTTTGAGCTATTTCGCAGGAGAGGGAAGCACATATCTTCCTGAAACAGAGCTTTGCGAGAAGGCAGGACAGCTGCTTGGACAGTCCAGGGAAACGGTTGCATCATGCCTTGAACAGATGGCTTTCTTCGGTGACGTTCATCCTGATTCGATTGACGGGCAGAAGGTTGTATATCTGACTCCCTTCTACATAGCAGAGCAGAATGTGTGCAAGTCACTGAGACAGCTTTCGGCAGCGGAGCTGAAGCCTATACAGGGACAGCCTGAAACCCTCATAGAGCGTACAGAAGAAGCATCTGGTATAAAGCTCAGCAAGGAACAGAAAAAGGCTGTAATCGGCTGTCTGGGCACAGGAGTATCGGTTATTACAGGTGGTCCGGGCACAGGTAAGACGACCATAATAAATTCAATAATAAACATACTTGAGGACAGCGGACTGAAGGTTGCCATAGCGGCACCGACGGGCAGAGCAGCCAAGAGAATAACAGAAACGAGCGGTTATCCCGCATCAACAATCCACAGACTTCTCGAGTATTCATTCTTTGACAGTACAGAGTTGGGCTTCGGGGACGAAAGCGACGGCAGGAGAATCATGAGGTTCGGAAAGGATGAGGAAAATCCACTGGATTATGATGCTGTCGTTGTGGACGAAGCATCCATGATTGACCTTATGCTCATGAACGGACTGGTAAGCGCAATAAGACCGGGAACCAGGTTCATTATTGTGGGAGACGACGACCAGCTGCCATCAGTAGGCGCGGGAAATGTGCTGAGAGATATCATTTCCAGTGAGTACGTTTACTGCAGCAAGCTGACCGAAATATACAGGCAGGCAGGGGAAAGCATGATAGTGGTTAATGCACACAGAATCAACCACGGCGAATACCCGGACTGCAATGCTAAAGACAAGGACTTCTTCCTCCTGAGGCGAAAGACAGAAAAGGAAATGCTGGCAACCATAAAGGAGCTGTGCCTTACAAGGCTGCCGCAGTATTATGCGGATCTGGTGCCGGGAGGAATAAACACCGTGCGCGACATTCAGGTACTGACACCGGTGCGAAAGGGGACTCTGGGGTGTCTGAACCTGAACACGGAACTGCAGGCGGTGCTTAACCCGCCAACGGAGGACAAGCAGGAAAAAACCTACGGGGACAAGGTGTTCCGTGAAGGCGACAAGGTAATGCAGATCAGAAACAACTACGAGCTGCAGTGGAAAAACCGTGAAGATTTCACAGAAGGGGAAGGAATCTTCAATGGCGATGTCGGCTTCATCCAGACAATAGACACTGAATTCAACGAGGTAACCGTAGTCTTTGATGATGTGCGCCATGTTACATATTCCTTCAGTCAGCTGGAGGAGCTGGAGCTGGCATATGCGGTTACTGTTCACAAGAGTCAGGGAAGTGAATTCCCTATTATCATAATGCCTGTAAGCTGGTTCCCGCCGGTTCTGGCTACAAGGAATCTGCTGTACACAGGAGTCACAAGGGGTAAGGATGTTGTAGTTCTGGTCGGGTCAGAAGACAAGCTGAACGGCATGGTGGACAACAACAGAATAAGTGAGAGATACAGCGGACTGGGATGGAGATTAAGGAGATTAATGAATGAGGAAGGAATTATCGGAGCTGAGTGAGGCCATATTTCCCTCTAACATATATTGCTGCATTTGCGGTGCACTTATTGACCGAAGCAGGCCATATTCCCTATGCGACAGCTGCGTAAGGAAAATGCACTGGATTACAGGGAGAAGCTGCAGGAAGTGCGGCAAGGCGCTCCCGGATACATTTACAGGAGACATCTGCTACGACTGCATGGAAATGGAGCACAGCTTCGAAAGGGGATGGAGCTGCCTCACCTACGGAATGTACGAACGCCAGCTGATGATGGGAATCAAGTACAACGGCAAAGGCTATCTGGCATTGAAGATGGGAGACGTCCTTTTTGACAGAATGGCAGCGCTCATAGAGGATGCAAAGGCAAGAAACATGCTTCCTTTCGATATTGTTCTGCCCGTGCCTGTAAGCAGCGAAAGGCTGAGAAAGCGCGGCTACAACCAGTCTGAACTCATGGCGAAGCAGTTCGTGAAGAGATTGCTTGATTTTGCAGGAAGAGAGAATACGCCGAAACTGGAAACGAATCTGCTGGTGAGACGGAAATCCACTGAAATGCTGAGAAGCCTGAACCCGGCAGAAAGAAGGCTTGCCTTAAAGGGAGCATTTGGTGTAAAATCCGGTACAGAGCAGAAACTCAGGGGAAAAAACGCATTGCTTATTGACGATATATTTACTACGGGCGCAACGGCGGATGCCTGCAGCAGAACACTGCTTGAAGCGGGCTGTACAGGAGTTTATCTGCTGACACTGTGCTCGGGAGGAAACAGGAAACCGGACGATACTGAATGACAGTTCGTTCTGCATATGACTTGGGTCTGTGATTGGAAGGCCATGCCAGCTACGGGCGAAAGGTCCCACGTAAACCGTCGAAGAAGAGTAGGCGGCGATCATGGCGTAGTTTAGAAGTAAGTCCTCGGGAAAATCCCGGTCAAGGCAAGTGTGGGGGCAAAGATCAGGTCAGCCGAGTCATATGCAGAGGGAACTGCATAAAAAAAGACGTGTACTGAATGTACACGTCTTTGTTATTTGCTTTAATATGTTGTTTCAAGCAGTCCGTAATTTCCATCCTTTCTCTTATATACAACATTTACGGAATCTGTTTCCATGTTCAGATAAACGAAGAAATCATGGTTGAGCATTTCCATCTGCATGATTGCTTCATCGGAAGTCATTGGCTCGAGCTGGAACTTCTTTGATCTAACTACATTGATTTCTTCCTGCTCATCCTCGAACTCTGGCAACTCTTCAAAACCGAAGCCCTTCTGGCCCTTGTACTTCTTCTGAAGCTTGGTCTTGAACTTGCTCATCTGGTTTGAAAGCTTCTCAATGCAGCGATCAACACAGTCATACGGGTCGTT
>JAUNIQ010000091.1 GCA_030535275.1 Bacillota bacterium
ACAAATATGACTAAAATCAGTTAGTTTCTACCTGGAAATTCAGCATTTCGAACATCTTTCTGACAGCCGGAATGACCCGAAGAACAACAGTGAGAGCTGCTTCAATTCCAATATAAGTTGCGTTATACCATATGGACCAGGTCCATGCATTGAATCCTGCAGGTGCATATGCACCAAAAAATACTGCTCCGGATACAACTGTGCAGATATACCTGCAGCAAACGCCCATGATATATCCCTTGATAATTCCGTATTTTCCTGAAGCAATTATTCCGCCAAGAGCCAGAGCTCCGAATGCAAGCGGATAATCAAGCAGCAGCTGAATCGGGTGAATGACATACGGATGGAATACCAGACTCAATAGTCCGACAACCATTCCCGCCATGAGTCCCCTTCGCACGCCAAAAAGATAAGCGCAGAGAGCAACCGGTACCATTGAAAATACCGTTACGCTTCCGCCCTGAGGCATGTGAATGAGTGTAATCTGATTGAGAATTACGGCAAGTGCAACAAGAAGTGCAGATATGGCAAGTGCCCTGGTATCTGCTTTCTTGCCTTTGCCTGAATAGAGAATGATTCCGAAAAGAATCAGAATGACGACCACGATGGCAATCTGGCCGTAGATGGAATCAAAAAATTCCTGTAAGTTCATAAAAAAACCTCCTTTTCCGGAGGGGCTTTCAGTCTTCCCTGCGCAGGCATTATCCTGATCAGGTTCAAGGGTCTCGCCGCAAATGCGGTGACTCTCAGCAAAAGCTCCCCTAGTAATAATTAATTAGATATAAAAATTTATTTTGACCAGTCAAAAGTTCTTTTGACTGCTTCATGCCAGCCTTCAAGCAGATTGTCACGCTTAGTTGTATCCATGGAAGGATCGAAGATTCTGTCAATCTGCCAGTTTGATACTACGTCATCCATTGACTCCCAGTATCCTGTTGCCAGACCCGCCAGATAAGCCGCTCCTAAAGAAGTGGTCTCAATGCATACCGGTCTGTATACCTTCTGCTGAAGAATATCAGCCTGGAATTCCAGAAGGAAATTGTTTGCGGCAGCGCCGCCGTCCACCTTCAGAGTTCTGATATCCGCACCAAGGTCATCGGACATTGCTTTAAGAAGGTCATAAGTCTGATAAGCCATTGATTCAATGGCTGCACGCGCGATGTGATTCTTGTTAACACCGCGAGTCAGGCCGAATATTGCTCCTCTGGCATAAGGATCCCAGTATGGTGCTCCAAGACCCGTAAATGCAGGCACAACATAGGCCCCTGCAGTGCCTTCAACTGAGCGCGCCATAGCTTCTGTTTCAGAGGCTATTTTAATAATGCCAAGTTCATCTCTAAGCCACTGAATTACAGCGCCTGACACAAAAACAGAGCCTTCCAGAGCATAGTATACCTTATCATTGATTCCCCATGCAATAGTACTGAGCAGACCATTCTGCGATTTAATAACCTTTTCGCCAGTATTAACAAGAACGAAACCTCCTGTGCCGAAGGTATTCTTGGCTTCGCCTTCACTGAAGCAGGTCTGACCGAAAAGTGCAGCCTGCTGATCACCTGCAGCTCCGCTTATCACAATGCTGCTGCCAAAAAGCTCAGGGCTGGTTTTGCCGTAGATATCGCTTGATGGCTTCGGTTCAGGAAGCATACATTCCGGAATATCCAGTCTTGCAAGAATATCCTTATCCCAGCACAGCTCGTGTATATTGAAAAGCATGGTTCTTGATGCATTTGAATAATCGGTAACGTGAACCCTGCCTCCTGTGAGATTCCAAATGAGCCATGTCTCGATGGTACCGAACAGCAGCTCGCCTGCCTCTGCACGGCTTCTTGCACCTTCAACATTCTCGAGGATCCATCTCAGCTTGGTTCCGCTGAAATAAGGGTCAATAAGCAGACCGGTTTTATCTCTGCATATTTCAAGGAGCCCTTCTTTCTTCAGTTCATCACAAAATGAAGCGGTTCTCCTGCACTGCCATACGATGGCATTATATACAGGTTTTCCGGTTTTCTTATCCCATACTACAGTGGTTTCACGCTGATTTGTAATGCCGATAGAGTCAATCTGTTCGGCAATGAGCCCCGCCTGATCCATGGCGTTTTTCGCCACCTCAAGCTGAGTCTCCCATATTTCCAGAGGATCATGCTCAACCCATCCTGTTTCAGGATATATCTGCCTGAATTCCTTCTGTGAAACGCTGATCTGCTTTCCTTTGTGGTCGTATATTATGCATCTTGAGCTTGTTGTACCCTGATCCAGGGCCATTACATACTTGACTGTCATCTTTCACCTCTTATACAAAAGCAGCCATGACTTTATTTGAAACATCAAAGCCCTTTTCCGTCAGTCTGATGGTGTCGCCCTCGGCAACCAGAAGTCCGCGAAGTTCTCTGATTGTTTCAGGATCATAAACATCAAAGAAATCCTCACCGAAAGTCTTTTCGAATTCGGAAATACGGAAACCCGAGGTTTTTCTCAGACCGGTAAAGATATATATTCCCATTTCATCCCGTAGTGTATAGTGTTCTACATCCTCAGGTTTAACAGGAGGCTCACCCTTTTTAATGAAATCCAGGTACTCCAGCATCTTTTCACAGTTTTTGAAGCGATGCCCGCCTACGAAGGAGCTGGCCCCGGGACCAAGTCCCAGATATTCCTGATAAGACCAGTATTTCAGATTGTGTCTGCTCTCGAATCCCGGTCTGGCGGCATTTGATATTTCATATTGCTCATATCCGGCACTCTCCATCATCTGGAGTGCATCATGATACATTGTCCTGTCAGTTTCAGGAGGAAGTTCCGTAAGAAGCTTCTGGGTATGAACCATCTTGTAAAGCGGTGTACCCTCTTCAAGCTGAAGGCTGTATAGAGAAATGTGCTCAGGCTCCAGGAACAGGCACTGTCTTACAGTATCTCTCCACTTTTTCATGGTCTGTCCGGGAATTCCGAACATCAGATCAATATTTATATTATCAAAGCCTGCCTTCTTTGCCATTCTGATAGCCTTGAAAGCATCATTCTTGTCATGAATTCTGCCGAGCATGCTCAATATGGCATTGTCAAAGGACTGAACTCCAATGCTGATTCTGTTAATTCCGGCATTGAGGTATGCTTCCAGCTTCTCCTCTGTCAGTGTGGCCGGATTGACTTCGATGGTAATCTCGCAGTCATTATCCAGGAGAAAATGCTCACGAACTTCACTGAGAATTCTGACCATGTCTTCTGCCGGCATTATTGAAGGAGTTCCGCCGCCGATATAAATACTGTCAACAACTCTGTAAGGCCATTCTCTGTATCTCAGCTGAATCTCCCGTATCAGTGCGCTTGAATACTCTGTCAGCAGACTGTCATCATTGCACTCAAAGGACAGGAAATCGCAGTATCTGCACTTTTTCCTGCAGAATGGTACATGAAGATAGAGGCCCATCTTGTTACTTGTTATCGTCATATTTAAGCACCGCAGTGAATGCCTCCTGTGGAACTTCAACAGTTCCGAACTGGCGCATTCTCTTCTTTCCTTCCTTCTGCTTTTCCAGCAGCTTTTTCTTTCTGGAAATGTCGCCGCCGTAGCACTTCGCAATAACGTCTTTTCTGTATGCTCTGACAGTTTCACGGGCAATTATCTTCTGCCCGATTGATGCCTGGATTGGTACCTCAAACTGATGCATTGGTATGATTTCCTTGAGCTTTTCGCAGACAAATCTGCCTCTGGAATAAGCCTTTGATTCATGAACTATCATACTGAATGCATCAACCATATCCTTGTTAAGAAGAATATCCAGCTTAACAACCTTGCTAGGCTCATATCTTGAAAATTCGTAGTCAAGAGAGCCATATCCTCTTGTCTTGGATTTAAGCGCGTCAAAGAAGTCGTAAATTACTTCATTAAGCGGCATGTCGTAATGAAGGTTTACTCTTGTTTTTGTAATATACTCCATGTGAAGCATCTTGCCGCGTCTTTCCTGACATATTTCCATAATGCTTCCCACGTATTCCTTCGGAACCATGATATCCGCCTTAACCATAGGTTCTTCAATGTGGTCTATTTCCATAGGATCAGGAAGATTTGAAGGGTTCTGAACCATGAGAACGGTTCCGTCAGTCTTAACCACTTTGTATATTACACTTGGTGATGTTGTAATGACACCAAGGTCAAATTCTCTTTCAAGACGCTCAACGATAATCTCCATATGCAAAAGCCCGAGAAAACCGCATCGGAAGCCGTAGCCGAGAGCCGTTGATGTTTCAGGCTCAAACTGGAAGGCTGCGTCATTTACCTGCAGCTTCTCCAGCGCGTCTTTAACGTTTTCGTATTTTTCACCTTCTGCAGGATAGATACCGCAGAATACCATGGACTGTACTTTCTTGTAGCCCGGAAGAGCCTCTTCAGTCGGGTTATCTGCAAGAGTTATCGTGTCACCGACACGCGCATCGGCAACCTGCTTGATGCTTGCGCAGATATAGCCTACCTCACCTGCCCTGAGTTCCTTGCATTCAACAGGTCCAGGTGAATAAGTGCCGACTTCTGTAACCTCATATTTCTTGCCGGTATTCATGAGGCGAATCATATCGCCTTCACGAACTGTTCCGTCAAAAATTCTCGTATAGATTACTACGCCTTTATAGTTGTCATAGTATGAGTCGAAAATTAAAGCCTTGAGCTTCGCGTTCTCATCTCCATCCGGAGCCGGAATCTTCTCAACGATCTGCTCGAGAAGCTCTTCAATGCCCGTTCCTTCCTTTGCGGAAACAAGAGGTGCCTCTGAAGCATCTACACCTATTACATCCTCAATTTCTTCTCTGATTTCATCAGGTCTGGCGCTTGGCAGATCAATTTTGTTGAGAACCGGCATGATTTCCAGGTCTTCATCCATTGCCAGATATACATTGGCAAGAGTCTGTGCTTCAACGCCCTGGGTTGCATCCACTACAAGAACCGCGCCTTCGCAGGCAGCAAGGCTCCTTGATACTTCATAGGTAAAATCCACGTGGCCCGGAGTGTCAATAAGGTTGAAAATGTATTCATTTCCATCCTTGCTGTTAAATACCAGTCTTGTGGTCTGAAGCTTAATGGTAATACCTCTTTCACGTTCCAGATCCATGTTATCCAGGAACTGCTCGCGCATGTCTCTCTTGCTTACAAGACCGGTCTTCTCGATAATTCTGTCCGCAAGAGTGGATTTACCGTGGTCAATATGTGCTATTATGCTGAAATTTCTTATGTATTTTCTGTAGTCGCTCATTATTTCTGTTTAGATTTATAATATTTTCTGATGCAATCAAATGTTTCTTCACTGATGTCATGCTCAACCTTGCATGCGTCACCAAGGGCAGTCTGGTGTGAAACGCCCATATCCTCAAAGAGTTCTGTAAGAATCCTATGTCTTTCGTAGATCATCTCGGCAATTTCACGTCCGCTTTCCGTAAGCGAAATATTGCCATCCTTATCCCTCGAAATGTAATCATTGGTTTCCAGCTGTTTCATTGCAACCGAAACGCTGGGTTTACTGAAGCCCAGGTGATTTACTATGTCAATGGAGCGGACATTGCCCTTTTCTTCTCCTACCATGAGAATTGCTTCGAGATAATTCTCTGCCGATTCAAGTAATTTCATTAAAATTCCCTTACTACAGTTTCAAGTGATAATTCAAACATGTCTGTAAGCTTCTGTTCTCTTACATCATTAGGCATCTGTTCGCCTGTAACAAAGTGGTCGCTGATTGTCATGATTGCCAGAGCATCAACTCCGTTGAAAGCGGCATTCATGTACAGTGCGGCAGCTTCCATTTCAACTGCCATGACCTTCATGCGCTGCCAAGGTCTCCACCAGCTGTCTTCCAGTTCATAGAAGACATCACTTGAAAGAACGTTTCCAAGATGAACATTTATGCCTGTATGCTCACTGGCATGTATGAGCTTTCTTACAAGCGCCTCGCTGCAGCTAGGTGAATACTGTCCCGGAAGCCCGAATGTATGAGCATAATTTGAATCCGTGGAAGTTGAAAGTGCACATACAATATCACCGATTCTGATATCTGAATGGAAGGATCCAGCAGTACCGATACGAATCAGGTTTTTGCATCCGTATGATGTTATAAGTTCCCAGGAATATATGCCCATGGAAGGCATGCCCATGCCTGTTCCCTGAATGGATACAGGAAAGCCCTTATAGGTGCCCGTATATCCAAGCATGTTTCTGACACTGTTGTAGCATCTGGCATTTTCCAGATAGTTTTCTGCCATGAATTTCGCTCTTAAGGGGTCTCCCGGCAGAAGTACGGTTTCCGCTATATCGCCTGCTTTTGCATCATTAATATGTGTACTCATATTTCACCTCTTATCTGTTGTTCTGCATACATAATCATTTTAGCATAAAACAGCCTGTTTTTGCACAAATAAAAACCACCCGGCTGAGACATTCCCGGGTGGCTGGTTTCTCATGATGTTTTCACATCGCACATTTAACTTATGTGCCGGTGGGGACGGGTGAGAATTAGGCGTTCGCCTTGTTGAATCTGTGATTTAATCTTGATACTTTTCTTGAAGCAGCATTCTTG
>JAUNIQ010000092.1 GCA_030535275.1 Bacillota bacterium
CGCCTTCTTCTGTCTTGGCTGTACCGGTCATTCCTGCCAGCTTCTGATACATTCTGAAGTAGTTCTGCAGTGTGATGGTTGCCAGAGTCTTACTTTCGGATCGAACGCTTACACCTTCCTTGGCTTCTATTGCCTGGTGGAGTCCGTCGGAGTAGCGTCTTCCGAACATCATACGTCCGGTGAACTCGTCTACGATTATGATTTCGCCGTCTCTTACTACGTAGTCAACGTCTCTCTTCATCATGTTGCGGGCCTTCAGTGCCTGCATTACATGGTGGTTGATTTCCATGTTATCCGGGTCGGAGAAGTTCTCAATATTAAAGAAGCCTTCACACTTTGCAACACCCTCTTCAGTAAGGGCAATCTGGTTGTCCTTTTCCTCTATTGTGAAGTCGCCTGTTTCAACCTTCGTGTCAGGATCCTTTGTGCCCTTCACGAGAGTCTTAACGAAGCTGTCCGCTCTCCTGTACATGTCGGTGGACTTGTCGCCGCGTCCTGAAATTATCAGCGGTGTTCTGGCTTCATCAATGAGGATGGAGTCGACTTCGTCGATGATGGCATAGTTCAGTTCACGCTGCATCATCTGTTCCTTGTAAGTGACCATGTTGTCTCTCAGGTAGTCGAAACCGTACTCGTTGTTAGTTCCGTATGTAATGTCTGCTCTGTAGGCAGCGCGTCTTTCCTCTTCTGTGATTCCGTGGATAACGCAGCCAACTGTCAGTCCCAGGAAGGTGTACAGCTTGCCCATCCACTCCATGTCTCTCTTGGCCAGGTAGTCGTTGACTGTAACAACGTGAACGCCCTTGCCTTCGAGAGCATTAAGGTATGCAGGAAGTGTTGCAACCAGAGTCTTACCTTCACCGGTCTTCATCTCGGAAATTCTTCCCTGGTGAAGTACTATGCCGCCGATTACCTGTACGCGGAAGTGTTTCATTCCCAGCGATCTCCAGGCGCCCTCTCTGCATACTGCAAAGGCTTCCGGCAGGATGTCGTCCAGGCTTTCCCCTTCAGTCAGTCTCCTTTTGAATTCCTCTGTCTTGCCTCTGAGTTCTTCATCGGAAAGAGCCTGCATCTGCTCATCCAGTGCCATTACCTTGTCTGCTATTTTCTCTACTTTCTTGACTTCCTTCTCGTTAAGGTCGCCAAAGACTTTCTCCATAAAACTCATTTCTTAATCCTCTATCCTTTCCTCGTCATCCTCTACTACCAGATTTATCTCCAGGGCCTTTCGGTCGTCTGCCTTTGTAACTCGTACCTTCAGCCTCTTTCCGTCGATTACCTGCTCAAATCTGTCATCCTTTTTCGGCAGATGGTCAAGCTGCATTGCCACCCAACCGTTTATTGTATTTACCTCCGAAATATCTTCGTCTATTTCGAAGTAGTCCAGAACCTTTGCCAGGTTGGCGCTGCACTGAACCCTGTAGCTTCCGTTCTGCAAAGGCATTATTTCCTTGTTTACTATGACGTCATATTCATCATATATCTCGCCAACCAGCTCCTCGATAATGTCTTCCATTGTTACGAGGCCCGATGTGCCGCCGTATTCGTCTATTACTATTGCCATGTGAGTTTTTAGCTGCTGCATCTTTTTCAGCAGATCAAATATCTTCATGGTTTCTGCAACAAAGACCACAGGCGTTACATAATCCAGAATTGTCTTATCCGTTCCAAGCACATGATAATGGAAATCCTTCTGGTTGATTACGCCGACAATCTTGTCGATTTCCTCTTCATATACCGGCACCCTGGAGAATCCCGATTCCTTGAATATTGTTGCCAGTTCCTCTTCACTGCAGTCAATGTCTATGGCAACCATTTCAGGTCTCGGAGTCATTACCTCTTCGGCAGTCAGTTCATCGAACTCGATTGCGTTCTGAATAAGCTCGCTTCTTTCTTCATCGATGCCGCCGCCCTCTTCAGCCTCTTCAACCATCGTAAGTATTTCATCATCCGTAATGGTGTCTTCTTTATCCAGCTTGAAGATGTTTGTTATGAGCTTTTTCCACTGTGTAAACACGAAGTTTATCGGCGTCAGAATTGTCATGAAAAAGCTGATAAGCGGAGCTGAGAACATGGCAAAGCTTTCCGGCTTTTCCTTGGCTATGTTCTTCGGTGTAATCTCTCCGAAGATCAGGACGACAACGGTGATTACAATGGTCGAAACCGCTGCTCCGTTGTGAGCCATGAGCCCGACAAAAAGAACCGTCGCGATTGCCGTCATGGTAATGTTCACAATGTTATTACCAATGAGGATCGTCGTCAGCAGCTTGTCGTATTTCTCAGCCAGCTCCAGAACCTTCTCGGCCTTCTTGTCTCCGTCCCCCGCCATTGTCTTAAGCTTGATTTTATTGATGGAGGTGAAAGCCGTCTCAGTGGCACTGAAATATGCCGAGAATAGTATTAAGATGATAATAGCAATTATTTTTCCTGTCATTTATCTCCTGTATTTCCTGCCTTTGCATGCTATGTTGATGCAATATTTATACAGAATATATTATAGCATATCTAACGGACAGATTGCGTACAAAATGTTGATCCGCAAATCCATGGTCGCATGCGGTCACGCTCGGCCGGCTGGTCACATGGCCAGCAGCGGCATGAGCCAGCCGTCGATTATGCGGCGTACGGCTTCCAGGTCTATTTCGTTGTTCGGCCCCTCTGCTGTCACCATGAGATTATGGGGCTGATAGATGAGATTGACATTGTATGCTATTTCCTTTTCCATGTCACGCTCAAGGTATTTACGCTTGCTGAGCATTCCCTTGTGCTCCCAGTACACTATGCTGCCGTCAGGTAAAGGAATTGTGAAATCCGGGTAAAATGTTTTCCTGATCCAGACGGTGCGGGTGGCCTTTTTTCCATCGATGTACTCCGTCTGATTCGTTGGAACCCGCAGTGTCAAACCCTTTTCGTAATAGAACTCAATTCCCAGCGAGTACAGCAGCTCGGCAATTGCCAGCTCACCCTTTGTTCTCACATTAAGACCGAATGTCGTTGTCTCCTTCAGTTCTTCGCGCCTAAATGGGTTCTCGGACTGTTTGATTTCCTTCCTGGCAGATTTGGGTTTCGGCCTGAACGTAGGATTGGGACGGTAGGCTTTAGGGATGCTTGCCAGGACATCGGCATGAACGTCAGGAATAATCAGCCTGCAGAATTCCTCCTTAAGGCGGATGTTGGTCTCCAGAACCTTTATCATTTCCTGCGCAAATCGCTTTTGCTGAAGTTTCCATACCTTCGCATTGGGCTTCAGTTTTACGTATTGTTCTTTCATGTTTCCTGTGCCCTTGTAATAGTAACTGTATCTGTTACGTCTTTTATCATATCTGGCATTTAATGTGCCGGTAACCCTTGTATCGGCCATTGCCTTGTAAATCTTTAATCTCTTTCTGTCGGCTTCAATGCTTTTTTTCACATAATCTCTAAACGTTTTTTTCATGGCTAGTCCCCTCTTTTGTTTTGATTTGTATTATATGTCATTTATACCATATAATACCATTTATAGCAAACCAAGTTGGGGGTTTATGCCACCGGCTACCTTTTCTGCATGTCAAATGCGACCATCACAGGCTTCCAACCCTTATTCCTGGTTTTGCTTGGTCGCCTGTTCTCGCCATTTTTTAGAAAAATAAACAAAAGCCGGTCATTTTGTACTGTATTTCCTACTAATAATCGGCTTTTGCTTGCATATGAACTGTTTATTCTATTATTGTTGCGACCAATCAACTTCAGTAATGCGGCTTCATGCCCTGCTTTGGTCGCATCCATAGTAGCAAAGTTCTTTTTTAAAACACATTGCACTCCCGCCAGCAGATAATAGCTGTCTTATTCAACCACATGCCCTTCAACTTCAATGACCACCTCTGCCTTGTTTCCGGTGTCCTTCTCAAACTGTTCCAGAACCGGCTTCAGAATCGACTTGCTTCTCACTTCAGCCTTGTCCGGCTCCAGGGCCTGGATTTCTTCGTCTGTCATGGCATAATACTGAACGACAACCTCGGCCTTGTTGTCAGCTGTGTAGGAAACCGTTCCCTTGGCGTCCGGGCTCAGAATGCTGAACTGCGCGTCAACTGAGGAACGGGCCGCCGGCTGCGCCTTCATGTAATCCTCCAGATTCTTTCCCTGCAGGGATCCGCAGCCCGTAAGAACCAGTGACGACATGGCCAGAACCAGCACAAGCACAACAAATAATGATAATTTCTTCTTCATGATATCCTCCATAAATATCAAATGCAAAAGCAATAAACGACCTTACTTGCAGCCTTACGACCAGTATCCGCCGAAAAGCACCAGCAGATAAATCGTAGCCAGAACTACTGACATCAGCATCATAGTAAGTCCAACCTTCATGTAGTCCATGAAGGTTATCGGATATCCCTTTCTGTTTGCTATGCCTGTCAGTACAACATTTGCTGAAGCGCCGATGATTGTCCCGTTTCCGCCGAAGCATGCTCCGATTGATACAGCCCACCAGAGCGGCCATACATCCAGACCGGCGTCACCCATCTGCTGGATGAGCGGAATCAGTGTTGCAACGAATGGAATGTTATCGAGTACGGCTGAGCACAGTGCTGATACCCAGAGGATTACTATCATCAGGATTACGTAATGTGTTCCTGTTGCGTTCATGAGCGAAACCGCCAGCATGTGGATAAGGCCAACCTTCTCCAGACCGCCAACTACTATGAACAGAAACGCAAAGAATACGATAGTAGGCCATTCAACGTCGTGAACGGTCTCCTCCACATCCTGTTTGCCTATCAATATCATTAACGCCGCACATGAAAGTGCGATTACGCTTGTTTTCAGTCCCAGTGTGTCATGAAGAATGAATGCTGTAGCTACCAGCAGAATCATTACGATGCTCTTGTAGAAGAGTACCCTGTCTCTGATTTCTGCATTCTCATCCATCTGCATAATCAGTTCCATCTTTTCAGGTGTAACTGTCAGACCTTTTCTGTACATGAATCTGAATCCCAGAATGGTTGCTGCCATTACAATTACTACTATTGGTCCATCGTAAATGCAGAACTGCAGGAATGAAATGTCCGCGGCGGATCCAAGCATTATGTTCGGAGGATCGCCGATAAGTGTTGCCGTACCGCCTACATTGGACGAAATAATCTGAGTAAGCAGATACGGAACAGGATTCAGTTCCAGTGTCTTGCATATGCTGAAGGTCATCGGACCTATCAGTAATACCGTTGTTACGTTATCCAGGAATGCCGAAAGAAGGGCTGTGATAATCATGAAATAGACCATGATCTTCCACGGATTTCCCTTGGCGATTTTAGCTGCCTTGACAGCAAGGAATTCAAATATTCCCGAATTCTTAACAACCGCAACGAACATCATCATTCCGATGAGTACGCCGATTGTGTTGAAGTCAATGAAGCCCAGGGCTTCTGCAGGTTCAAGTATTCCGATCAGTATGAGCAGTACTGCACCAATCAGTGCGCAGGCCGCTCTGTGAAGTTTCTCGGATACTATTACTGCTATTACGGCCACAAATATGGCCAGTGCAATAATTTGCGATGCAGTCATGTGATGCCTCTTTTCTGTTATACACAAATGCCCGGGTTGATGTCCGGGCATTTGTGCTTCTTATTTAGCTTGGAAGACTAAAGTCTCCATATGAGAAACAGTTAAACTGCTTCTTGTCATGTTGTATTGCCGGCCCGGCCGGCTTATTTAGCTGATTAAGCCTCAGCAGCTTCCAGAGCAGCCTTCTTGTCAGCTTCTCTTTCAGCCAGAATGTGCTGATATTCTTCTTCAGTCATTTCAACCATTGAAATTCCGGTTACGCCGTAGAACATTGAAACCAGTGGGTTGAACCAGTTCAGAATAGCGAATGGGATGTAAGCTGAGTTAACACCCAGGAATGATCTCATTGTTGCACCGCAAGTGTTCCAAGGGAAGAAGTTTGAAGTGATTGTACCGGAGTCTTCCAGACATCTTGACAGGTTCTTTGGAGCCAGTCTTCTGTCTTCGAATGCTTCCTTATACATTCTGCCAGGCAGGATGATTGACAGGTACTGGTCGCAGCAGATAGCGTTTACGAATACGCATGACAGTTCTGTTACGATTACCAGGCCGCCTCTGGTTCCTCTAGCCAGCTTCAGCATTGCATTAGCCAGGTTGCCCATGATACCGGTAACGTCTACGATACCACCGAAGCACATAGCCAGCATGATGAGGGAAATAGTCCACATCATTGACTGAAGTCCGCCGCCTGTAAGCAGTGAAGTAAGCTTTTCTGCAATCAGTGGATCCATGTTAGGGTCAACTTCCATTGGGTCCTTCTTAGGAAGTTCCTCAACACCGTAGTTCAGGATGTAGCCAA
>JAUNIQ010000093.1 GCA_030535275.1 Bacillota bacterium
ATACTGTGTTTGTATTTGTAATCTGTCCGAACAGCAATTCTGTTCCGACACTGAGTAATGCTGCTTTCACTGTGAAAATACCTTCCTGTTCTTTGAGATGTATTCAATTCCGGAGTAAATTGTCATAATCAGAGATGCCCAGAGGAATACCTGACCGATTATCATGATTATTCCGAACTGCGGAAGTGCATGTGCCAGAATGAGTACAGGCACTGCAATCATCTGAAGGACGGTCTTGATTTTGCCGCTCATTCCTGCTGCGATTACGATTCCTTCACTTGCCGCAACGGTTCTCATGCCGGAAACCGCAAACTCTCTGGCAAGAATTACTATGAACATCCAGCCAGGAACTGTTCCGTCGCCTACCATAAGGCAGAATGCTGAATAAACGAGAATCTTGTCAGCCAGCGGATCCATGATTTTTCCGAAATTTGTTACAAGATTACGCTTTCTGGCTATCTTGCCGTCAAGCATGTCCGTAAATGATGCCGCTATGAACAGAACAAGCGCTGCCCAGAAGCACCACAGGAACTTTGGTCCTAGAAGATAAGCTATTACGAAGAACGGAACAGCTATTACTCTTGCTACTGTCAGTTTGTTTGGTAGATTCATATTTACCGCCTTTCCTTATCTTGCCTCAATGCCGGCAAGGTCGTAGTCAAATGCGTCCAGAATCTGGACTTTCACAAAATCACCCGGTTTAAGATTGTTGTCTGAATTAAATATTACTGTGTTGTCTATTTCAGGGGCGTCATACATTGTTCTGCCAATGTAAGCCCCATCTTCGTCAATTCCGTCAACGAGAACATCAAGAACACTTCCCACCTTGTCATTGTTGACCTCCCTGGAAATATCCACCTGCATTCTCATGATGCTGTCGGCCCTGACGGCTCTCGTCTCTTCAGAAACCTGATCTTCTCTGTCACCTGCAGGAGTGCCTTCCTCCTGGGAATATGCGAAAACCCCAAGTCTTTCGAAGCGGAATTCTTCTGCAAAATCATAAAGCTGATCGAAGTCTTCCTCACTTTCGTCAGGGAAGCCTGTTATGAAGGTAGTTCTAATATGGATGTCAGGCATTGCTTCTCTGAGTCTGGTTATGGTATCTTTAATTCTCTCAGATGTGGATCTGCGTCTCATTCCCCTGAGCACATTATCTGAAATGTGCTGAAGCGGAATGTCTATGTAATGGCAGATTCGTTCTTCAGAAGCCATTACCTCTATGAGTTCATCGGTAATCTTATCCTCATAGCAATACATGAGTCTTATCCATCGGAATCCCCTGTTCAGATCATCACCGCCGATTGTGCAGAGCTTTCTGAGAAGTTCAGGAAGCATGAGCCTGTCATATAAATCTCTGCCGTACTCGGTAACATCCTGAGCGATCAGTATCAGCTCTCTCGTTCCGGCTTCGGCCAGTAACTTAGCCTCTTCCAGGATGTTCTCCATGGGCCGGCTTCTGTATCCGCCTCTAATCTGCGGAATCACGCAGTAGGCGCAGCAGTTGTTGCAGCCCTCGGCAATTCTTAGAGTTGCCGTGTATGGATTTGATTCAAGCTTTCTGGCGCTGAATTCCTCGAAGCAGGCAGGTGCAGGGCTATGGTATATCTTTTTCTTTTCGCTGATGATTTCAGGAAGCCTCTCATAGTCATTGACTCCCATGAATATATCAACCTCAGGCATTTCGCCTGCCAGTTCCTCTGCATATCTCTCGCTGAGGCATCCGCTGACTATGAGAAGCGGCTTCTCGGCAGCAGGGTTCTCACTCATTCGCTCGTCAATAAGTCCCGCCATGCTGAAAATGGTATCAATTGACTCAGTCTTGGCATCATTTATGAAACCGCAGGTATTTACTATGATTGCATCTGCGTCATAAGGATTATCTGTAATGGTCATGTCCGCTTTCTCACAGATTCCCCCTATGCCCTCCGAGTCGTTGAAATTTTTGGGACATCCAAGAGTTTCAATATATATTTTAATTACATTTCGTCTCCCGAACCGGCTTTGAGATTAGCCAGATCCTCTTCTGAAATCAGCACCTGTCTTGGTCTGCTTCCGTCAGGCGGTCCGACAATCTGCCTGTCTTCCATCATGTCTATAATTCGTGCGGCGCGGTTATATCCGATTCTAAAACGTCTCTGAAGCATTGAAACGGACGCGGAGCCAGCTCCGACAACCAGTTCAATTGCATCAGGCAGAAGATCATCTTCAAAATCTCTTTCACCCTTGTCCGCATCTGGTGTGTTAACTCTCTCTATGGTATCAAGGACATCAGCCTCTGCGGCTTCATCCATTGTGCCCTGCTTTTGCACGAAGGCAATGAGCTTCTTAACCTCTTCGTCGGATATGAATGTACCCTGGATTCTGGTTGGCTTGCTGCTGCCTATAGGTGCGAAAAGCATGTCGCCCTTTCCTACCAGTCTCTCGGCGCCGACAGTATCGAGGATAATTCTTGAATCTACATTCGAGGATACTGCAAAGGCAATCCTTGAAGGTATGTTTGTCTTCATCAGGCCGGTAATCACATCCCTTGAAGGTCTCTGTGTGGCAACTATTACATGCATTCCTGCTGCTCTGGCCTTCTGGGCAAGTCTGATAATTGATGCCTCCACCTGAGTGGATGCAGTCATCATCAGGTCGGCAAGCTCATCTATGATTATTACAATCTGAGGAAGCGGTCCCTCTACCTCGCCGTTTTTGACTTTATTCTTTTCCTTTGCCCTCTGTGCGTTATAGGATGCGAAATCCCTGACGCCGCTTTCTGCAAATTTCTTGTATCTGTCTTCCATTTCGCAGACCGCCCAGTTAAGTGCTGCGGCTGCCTTTGCAGGATCTGTTACTACAGGTATGAGAAGATGAGGAATTCCGTTATAATCGGACAGTTCAACCATCTTAGGGTCAATCATTACCATCTTGACTTCATCAGGGCGAGCCTTGTAAAGAATGCTGGCAATGATGCTGTTTACGCATACTGATTTACCAGAGCCTGTTGTACCTGCAATGAGAAGATGCGGCATTGTTGCAAGGTCAGCAACTACAGCCTTGCCGCCGATATCTCTTCCGACTGCAAACGAAAGCTTTGACTTGGCATTTCTAAATTCCTCGGAATCGAGGATTTCTCTTATGCTTACAGCATTTGAATGAAGGTTCTCAATTTCGATGCCGACTGCACGTTTGCCCGGAATCGGTGCCTCCATCCTTATGCTCTTGGCAGCCATGCAGAGTGCAATGTCATCTGCCAGGCTGGTTATTCTTGAAACCTTGACGCCTGTAGCAGGATGCACCTCATATCTGGTTACCGTAGGCCCCTGGATAACATTCGTTACAGTTGCATCTATGCCGAAGCTGTCCAGAGTGTCCTCGAGGAGCTGTGCTCTCTCTCTCAGGTCGTTTTCAGTGGCCATTGAGGCTGTTCTCTTCGGAGCCTTGAGAAGGTTGATTGGCGGAAGTTCATAAGGCTGATTACTGTCGCTGACTATGAAATCTTCGGCCTCCAGTCTGCTTTCTGCTGCTTCCTTCTTAGTAAGCTTCTTAGGCTCTTCATGAACAAGAGCTGTTCTTACTGCATCATTATCCGGTCCAGCACCGAGGATTTCCGGTCCAAGAGTCTTCCTGGAAGTCCTTCTGCGCTTAGGTTTTTCCTGCTTGGCAGACTCATCAGGCACATTTTCCGCCATATAGCCCATAATCTTCTTCTGACCGGCGGTCATGTTAGGATCACCTGTCTCAAGTTCCATCTTCATCTGCTCGTAACGCTTTGCCTCATTGGCCTCACGTTCCTTGGCGCGTTCTTCACGCTCAAGCTGACGGCGCTGTCTTCTGAACTTGATGTTCTCGAAGAATCTTGAAATCGGTGTATTCACAAGCAAAAGCAGGAAAACGATTATTACCGCGATGGCAATAATATAAAGTCCGCCAATGCCCACGGCATGTACAAGAGCTCCGCCTACGCCCATGCCGAATACTCCGCCGCCGTTAAGGGCAACGCCATCCTCGAAGCACTTGCTGAAGCCGCCCCATGAACCGCCTCCGGCAATGTCCTCCATGAATCGTCCTGAATTCACAAGTGATATTCCCAGATAAATAACCATAAGGAATATGATGGATTTAATTCCAATATGAATGGTCTTCTTCAGGAACAGCAGCACTCCATATATTATGAAATAATACGGAAGAATGAATGCAACAAAACCGAACATGCCCTTGAGGGCTCTGGATATTGATTCTCCAACGACGCCCGCAGCATGAGTCTGAAGTGCTATAACAAGGAAAATACCCAGTGCAACTACAATGATTCCCAGAATCTCGTCCTTTATCTGAGCCTTGTTCTCTCGGCGCATTTCGAGCTTCTGGACATTCTTCTGCACATCAGGTGAAACGTTTGATTTCCTGGTGTTTTTGTTTTTGCTTCCGGGTGGTCTGCCCGGTCCTCTCTTCTTTTCAGCCATTATTACCTCTTTTATACCAGTGCTATAAGTGCATATCCCAGTACGGCTATAGCAACAAGCCATACATAAATTGTAAATCCGAAGAGCTTCTTTCCTGCCACAACCTTCATCATTGCCTTGATTGCAAGGATTCCGGAAATTGCAGCTATAATAACTCCCACAATAATAGGTCCGAGCAGTGCAGTATCCACCCCCTGAGCGAAGGCATCAGGTGCTTCAAGAATTACAGAACCCAGTATTGACGGAATTGAAATGAGAAATGCGAATTTAACTGCGAATTCTCTCTCAAGTCCTGCAATGAGGCCTCCAAAGAGTGTCGACCCGGATCTGGAAACACCCGGACATATTGCTACTCCCTGCATGCATCCGATAAATATGGCGTGACGCCATTTCATTTCCATAACGTCTTTATTGCTTTTGCCAATCTTCTCCGCGATGAGAAGAATAAGTCCCGTGAACAGAAGCCCTATTGCAATTGAAATAACCGATGAATAAAGGCTCTCAAAGAAGTCTTCAAAGAGAAATCCGATGATTGCCGTTGGAATTGTAGCTACGATTATCATGAAACCCAGCCTTCTGGTCGGGCTTGAATTAATTCTGAGACCCTTGCCTGTAAACAGATCCTTAAGTGTCTTGAATAGCTCAATGACAAGCTCTACGATGTCCTTCCAGTAACAGATAAAAACTGATACCAGGGTTCCAACGTGCAGAAGCACTGAATATACAAGGACGCTGTCTGCTTCCACTCCAAAGAAGTACTGGAGCAGCGACAGATGTCCTGAACTTGAAATAGGCAGAAATTCCGCCAGGCCCTGTACCAAACCAAGTATTATTGCCTGTAAATAAGTCATTTAATGTCTCCTCTCTCAAATCCGGTCAATATACCCGTTCTTATACAGAATAAATTATAGCACAAAACCACAACAAATGGTAGCATTACTTCTTTAATATACTCTATTTAGGGTTTTGACACCTTATGCATCTGGTTGTATAATATTTTCTGTACATTATTTCACAAGGAGGTCAGTATAATAATGAAAAGAAAACCAAACATAGCAGTAGTAGGAGCAACGGGTGTTGTAGGCTCAACTTTTCTCCAGGTTCTTGAGGAGAGAGATTTCCCATTTGAAAACATCTACATGATGGCTTCAGCCAAGTCAGCAGGCAAAAAGCTGACATTCAAGGGCAAGGAATACACCGTTGAAGAACTGACCGAACATTCATTTGATAAACCAATTGATATCGCACTGTTTTCTGCAGGCGGTGGCACAAGTGCCAAGTTCGCACCTATTGCTGCAGCTCACGGAACAACAGTCGTAGACAATAGCAGCCAGTGGAGAATGGACAAGGAAGTCCCTCTCGTAGTTCCTGAAGTAAATCCTGAAGACATTAAGGAAAACAAGGGCATTATTGCAAACCCTAACTGTTCAACAATTCAGGCCATGGTTGCACTGAAGCCGCTCCAGGACAAATACGGAATCAAGAGAGTTGTTTACTCAACCTATCAGGCTGTAGCAGGATCAGGACTTAAGGGAATCAACGACCTTAAGAACGGTATCGAAGGAAATGACGAGCCACTTCAGGCTTATGCTCACCCTATCGCATACAACTGCCTGCCTCACATTGACGTATTCATGGAAAACGGCTATTCCAAGGAAGAAATGAAGATGGTCAATGAAACTCACAAGATTCTTCACGACGACAACATCGGTGTTACCGCCACAACAGTAAGAGTACCTGTATACTACGGTCACAGTGAATCAATCAACATCGAGCTCGAAAAGCCATTTGA
>JAUNIQ010000007.1:0-21191 GCA_030535275.1 Bacillota bacterium
CCGTAGACAACACGGCAAAGATTGCAGAGCAGTGCGATGTCACCTTTAAGTTCGGGGAGCTCCACCTGCCGGAATTCCACGCACCGGACGGAATGACAAACAGGGAATATCTGAGAAAGCTCTGCCAGACCGGACTTGAAGAAAGATATGTGGAGGCCGATGAGGCTGCCTTTGCAAAACTCCGGGAGAGACTGGATTACGAGCTTACTACCATTGAAAACATGGGCTATGTTGAGTATTTCCTTATCGTGTGGGATTTCATAAACTACGCCAAGAGCCAGAACATCATGGTGGGACCGGGCAGAGGCTCGGCTGCCGGCTCGATTGTAGCGTACACCCTGAGAATCACGGACATTGATCCGATAAAATACGGACTCATCTTTGAGCGTTTTCTCAATCCGGAGAGAGTCAGCATGCCGGATATCGACATTGACTTCTGCTACGAAAGACGCGGCGAGGTTATCGACTACGTGACCAGAAAGTACGGCGCCGACAATGTGTCGCAGATTATCACCTTCGGAACGCTTAAGGCCAAGGCGGCGGTTCGCGATGTAGGCCGTGTGCTTAACGTAAGCTACCAGCAGACCGATGCAATTGCAAAGGCAATACCGTTCGCCCTGAAGATGACAATCGACAAGGCTCTGGAAATCAGTCCTGACCTTAAGAACATGTACGATTCCGATGAGAATACCCGCAAGATAATCGACACGGCCAGGGCAATTGAGGGAATGCCGAGACACGCATCGACTCATGCTGCTGGAGTTGTTATTTCCAAGCTGCCTCTGGACGAATACGTTCCGCTCTACATGGCAGATAAAGGACTGGCAACCCAGTTCAACATGACTACAATAGAGGAACTTGGCCTTTTGAAGATGGACTTCCTGGGCCTGAGGAATCTGACAATAATCCGTGACGCTCTTGAAATGATTGAAGAAAATCACGGAGTTAAGCTGGACTTTTCAAAGATGGACTATGATGATCCTGCAGTGTACAGCACCATTTCAAAGGGCAACACTCAGGGCATATTCCAGCTTGAAAGCGGAGGGATGACCTCCTTTATGAAGAATCTGAAACCTGACTGCTTCGAGGATATTGTAGCGGGAATCGCCCTCTACAGACCGGGCCCGATGGATTCGATTCCGACATATATCGATAACAAGAAGAACCCGTCACACGTAAGCTATGTGGATGATTCCCTGAAACCTATTCTGGACGTAACCTATGGATGCATGGTTTATCAGGAGCAGGTAATGCAGATCGTTCGTGACCTGGGCGGATATTCATATGGAAGATCAGACCTTGTTCGAAGAGCAATGTCCAAGAAAAAGATGGACGTAATGCTCGAAGAAAAGGAGTACTTCATTAACGGTAAAGTGGCTGAGGATGGAACAGTTGAAATTCCGGGATGCGTCAGAAACGGAGTGTCCAGGGAAGCTGCAGAGGAAATCTTCAACCAGATGATCAGCTTCGCAGAATACGCCTTCAACAAATCCCACGCCGCAGCCTATGCGGTTCTGGCCTATGAAACGGGATACCTGAAGGCTCACTATCCTGTGGAATTCATGGCGGCGCTCATGACATCGGTAATGGGCGACACCAAGTCCATGTCCATGTACATCAGCAACTGCAAAGATATGGGCATTGAGGTTCTTCCGCCTGACGTTAACGAAAGCGGTAAGAAATTCACCGTAGTATACGACGAGGATGATAAGGATAGAAAGCACGGCAAGATCAGATTCGGTCTTATGGGCATCAAGAATCTGGGAGTAGGCCCTATAGATGAGATTATCAGAGCCAGAAACGAGAAGGGCAAGCCTTCGGACATCTTCAGATTTATCGAAAATCTGGACATTCACAAGGTGAACAAGAAGGCTGTTGAAAGCCTTATCAAATCTGGAGCCATGGATTGCCTTAATTCGAACAGGACAGCTCACATGGGAATCTTTGAATCTCTTATGGATTCGGCGCAGTCCGCCGCAAGGCACAATATTGCTGGACAGATTTCACTCTTCCAGACAAATGCCGAGGAGCTTGAGGAAAGCTCGAGCAGAACCCTGCCTGACATAAAGAATTTCACAAGCGAGGTTCTCCTGTCACAGGAAAAGGAAATGCTGGGAGTTTATCTGACAGCTCACCCTCTGGATGATTATGCTGACATAATAGCCAGAAATGTTTCCGTAACAAGCAAGGACCTGGCCGAGGTTCTGGCAGCCGAGGAAGAAGGTTATACGGGCAACATCAGGGACGGAATGAAAGCGACAATGGCCGGCATCATCACGGCAAAGAAGAACCTGATTACAAAGAACGGCAAGATGATGTCCTTTGTAAACGTGGAAGACATGTTCGGAGGCGTGGAAGTGGTCGTATTCCCTAATGTCTACGAGCGCAGCGCAAGCCTCATAGAAGAGGACAGCATCGTCGCCGTAAGCGGAACCATCAACTTCAAGGAAGGCGAAATGCCGAAGCTCCTTGCGGACAGGCTCAGCGACATTAGCAATATTCAGCCGGTGCCTGCACAGAATCAGCCGGTGCAGCAGGAGCCGAAGGTGCAAAGGCAGCCTGATGGAATAATAAAAATCAGACTTCCTGAAGGCGACGGCAAGCATAATATAGAAGAACAGAACAATATCGTTCTGGAAAAGATAAGCGCGGTAATGAGAAATCATCCGGGCGGATATCAGGCTATTATCTACTATCCGCAGGGCGGTTCAAGGAGAACCGGTGAGGAGCTCTGGATAGAGCCGAGTCCTGCTTTTGCAGAAGAGATAAAGGCCATAGTAGGGGAAGGAAATTACAAGGAATGAAAAGAATTGCAATACTGACAAGCGGCGGAGATGCGCCGGGAATGAATGCGGCTGTAAGAGCTGCTGTAAGATGCGGCATAGACAGAGGCATGGAGGTTTACGGCATTCAGAGAGGTTATGAAGGTCTGCTTGACGGTGAGATTTCGAAGATGGAATGGCATTCCGTAGGCGATATTCTTCAGCGGGGCGGCACCATTCTGAGAACCGCCAGAAGCAGCAGATTCATGGAGGATGAATGGGTTCAGCACGGTGCGGAGATTCTGAAGACTTTTGGCATTGAAGGGCTGATTGTCATCGGAGGCGACGGCTCCTACAGAGGAGGCAGAGAGCTTGCAAAGAAGGGCATTACGGTAATGGGCGTTCCGGGAACTATCGATAACGACCTGGCATATACTGACTTCACCATTGGATTTGATACAGCCGTAAATACTGTTCTGGGGCTCATTTCAAATATCAGGGACACATCATCTTCACATGAGAGGACTACAATAATAGAAGTTATGGGAAGAAAATGCGGAGATCTGGCTCTCTTCGCCGGACTGGCCGGCGGAGCCGACGTGATTCTCGTTCCGGAGGTCAAGACCGACATTAACGAAGTGTGCCGAAAGGTTCTTCAGGGGCAGGCATCAGGCAAGGTGCACAGTATCATAGTAATGGCAGAAGGCGCAGACTTCAGTCTGACCGAGCTGCAGGCTACTCTTGAAGAGATGACCGGCCGCGAAACCAGAAGCGTTGTTCCGGGATATATTCAGAGAGGCGGCAGCCCTACAAGTCAGGACAGACTGCTTGCTTCCCAGACAGCTGCAAAGGCAGTCGAACTTCTTTACAACGATTCCGACAGCAAGGCCGTTGGCAGTATTTGCGGAGAGATTGTTGCCATGGATCTTGATAAGGCAATTGAAACAAAGGGAGAATTCAGGAAGGACCTTTATGATCTTGCTGAAGTTTTAGGCAAGGGTGTAATCGACTGATTTTTTGTGTTATAATGGCAAAGTGTTTTGAATAGAGACCTGATATATTTAGGGGGAAAAGATGCTTAGAAAGATTGACAGTACACTTAGAAAGATAGCTCTGGTGCTGGGAGCACTGCTGGTAATTTCAGAGCTTACTAAGGACAACACGGAAACAAAGGAAACAAGAAAAAAGAGAAGAATCAAACACGGGTATCAGTCTGAAGAGTTTGATGATATCTGGTAAGAATAAATAACGGGAGTTTAGTTTACATGAGAGGATTAACAATAGGTAGCGGTATTTTAATGATTGCGACAGGGGCCTTCTGTTTCATCAATCCGGGACAGACATTCATGACAATGGCCTTTGTTGTGGGAACAGTAATGGTAATCTGCGGTATTATCCATCTGCTAGCATATCTTGCAGGAAGAGTGTTCCTGAGAAGCCAGTATGAGAACAGAAGCGATAATAACGGCTGGATTCTCATTGACGCATTGCTGACCCTTCTTCTGGGAATTCTGATTCTCTGCAATCAGCTGACAGTTGATAGCGCCATTCCGATGATTTTCGGAATGTGGGTGCTGGTATCAGGTCTGCTGAGAGTGGAAGCGGCTTCAAGAATTAACAGAAAGAACAAGCCGGGCAACTTCAAGGCTGCACTGATTACAGGAATCGTAACAATAGTAATCGGGCTCTTTGGATTCATTAACCCGCTCATGTCATTTGTATCGGTAGTACTTCTTCTGGGACTGTTCATGGTAATCCAGGGAGTCAACTCCATTGAACTTGGCATTAACATGCCGCACAAGGTTAAGGAAATCAAACCTCTTGAAAAGGAACCGAGAAAGGCAATCAAGATTGTTGATGAAATTCACGAAACCGAAGAAGAGGTTCAGAAGCGACTTGAGGCACAGAAGAGAGAAGCCGAAAACCGCGAGCTGGTACAGGCCTTTGCCACAGAGAACATTGGACTGAGCCGTGAAGAGGCCCAGGCTGCTGTAGACCAGATGCTGGCAGAGAAGGAAAACGAGGCGAAAGCCGAAGCAGTAAACGAGGCGAAAGCCGAAGAGGCGAAACAGTAATGAAATACGACGTTTGCATTATAGGAGGCGGCGCGGCAGGACTTGCCGCGGCTGCTTCTTTTCATAAAGACATATCGGTCTGCATTCTCGAGAAGAACGACATTGCCGGACGCAAGGTGCTTGCAACAGGTGGCGGCAGGTGCAATCTGACCAATGCCGCGTGTGAAGGTCACGAGATCGTTCTGGAATTCTTCAGAAAGCTGGGGCTTGAAACCCACTGCGATGAAGAAGGCAGATACTACCCTTATTCAAACAGAGCGGCAGATGTTGTTGCCGTGCTCATGTCAGCCATAGGGGACAATGTAACATTCCGTTACGGCTTCGATGTGAAAGTGATAAACAGAGTTGCAGGCGGCCCTGAAGAAATCAGTGGTTTCATGATTACGGGAAACGCCGATGGTGATGGCAGCGAAATGATTTTTGCCGACAGGGTAATCATGGCAATGGGCGGCAAGGCAGGCCCTCAGTTTGGAACAACAGGGGATGGATATACCATCGCTAAAACTCTCGGTCATACTGTGACAAGGGTTTTCCCTATACTGACAGGCATTGAATGCGAGGGACCTGGTATTGCCACTGATTATTTCAAGGGAATTCGTGCGAAGGGCAAGCTGACTTTGCAGAAAGACGGAAAAGACATAGCGGAGGAATGCGGAGAAATACAGTTCACAGAAGACGGCCTTTCCGGAATCTGTGTTTTTAACCTGACGCCATACATTAAAGCGGAAGCTGGCGAAAATCCTAAAGACGCTATGGGAAGGTATTTTATCAACATCGATCTGGCACCGGACTTTTCAGAAGAAGAGCTTGCTTCAAGGGAAAGCAGCTTTGGAATCGTGACGGGTAGACTGGCTGAATATGTAGGACCGGACAGACTGAAAAGATGGCCTTTCAGGGTGACTGGTGTCAAGGGCTGGAAGGACGCCCAGGCAACATCAGGCGGCGTTGACCTGGAAGAAATCAACATGGACACCATGGAATCACGCCTTGTGAAAGGCCTGTATTTCGCCGGAGAAATAATCAACGTTCAGGGCCCATGCGGAGGCTACAACCTGCAGAACGCCTGGGAAACAGGCATTAAAGCCGCTGAGGCAATAAATGCCGAGATGGAGAATAAATGAAAAAAAGAATCAGTGAGATAAAAATAGATCCATGGAAGGTAGCTGCAGAAGGCGGCGGAATTTCAAAGGAAAAACTCATGGCGGAGCTGAAACGAAAGACCGGCATCAGCGACGAATTCACCATCGTCCGCGAATCCGTCGACGCCAGAAAAAAGCCCAACGTCAAACTGGTTTACACCATAGAAGTGGGACAGGGGGACGGTTCCTCTGACCCAGAATGGATTGAAAGGGAAGGACCAAGGCCTGTGATTGCAGGGTTTGGTCCTTGTGGTATTTTTGCGGCGCTCAGGCTGGCTGAGGCGGGGTTCAGGCCGCTTGTTGTTGAGAGGGGCAAGGCCGTTGATGAGCGTGTTGCGGATGTGGAGAGCTTCTGGCGGGATGCGAAGGCAGAGGCCTGTGACATGAAACCTGATCCTGAGTCGAATGTTCAGTTTGGAGAGGGCGGAGCAGGGACTTTTTCTGATGGAAAGCTGACGACAGGCAAGAAGGATGTTCGTATCAGGAAGGTCCTTGAGGAGTTTGTGAAGGCCGGAGCACCGGAGGAGATTCTGTATAAGCATAAGCCTCATATTGGAACGGACAGGCTTCGTGATGTTGTGAAGAATCTGCGCAGTCGAATTGAGGAGATGGGTGGAGAGGTCAGATTCAGCACCAGACTTGATGATATTGTTATTGAGGAGGGCTGTCTGAAGGCAGTGAAGCTTTCAAGCGGGGATGTCGTTGAAACGGATACTCTGATTATGGCAATCGGCCATAGTGCAAGAGACACATTCAGAATGCTCCGTGATAAAGGCTTTGACATGCAGCAGAAGCCGTTTTCCATCGGCGTGCGCATTGAACATCCGCAGGAAATGATAAACAGGGTTCAGTATGGAGATCCAAAGCTTGCAGAAATACTTGGACCTGCAGAATACAAGCTAAGCTACAGATGTGAAGAGGATTGTAAGGAAAGCATTGCGGGACGTGGGGTTTACACCTTCTGCATGTGCCCGGGAGGCACAGTGGTTAACGCATCAACGGAAGCCGGAACATCGGTAAGCAACGGAATGAGCAATTCCGCCCGCGATGGTGAGTTTGCCAATTCGGCACTGCTGGTGGATGTGAGAACATCTGACTTTGCGGCCTTTGGAGAAGATGATCCTCTGGCGGGAGTGGAATTCCAGAAGAAATATGAAGAGCTGGCCTGGCAGAACAGGACAGAAACCGGCATGGCGAAATCGGATTACGGCGAATTCAGAAGCTCGGACGAAGACTGTGTCAGAAAGAGCATTCCGATTTTTGCATCAGAGGCAATACTTGAGGCAATGCCTCATCTGGGAAGAAAGCTCAGGGGCTTCGACAGCGATGATGCGCTGATGACCGCCGTTGAGACCAGAAGTTCTTCACCGGTAAGAGTTTTGCGCGACGAAAACATGGAGGCGGCAATCGGCGGAACGACCACTAAAGGAATAATTCCGGCAGGCGAGGGACCGGGCTATGCCGGAGGCATCATGAGCGCTGCCGTTGACGGAATAAAGGCCGCCGAAATGGTCATAAAGAGCAAACATATTTATTGAAAAACCATGTGATAAAAAATATAATAAATACATGAACAGAAACACTGACACATGCATGGACAGAATGGTCAGCATGGCCATTGATGACAATATAGACAGACAGGAACTTTTCGGTATTCTCGACCAGAATCTGAAGAATATCGAGGTAAAGCTTGGCGTCGATATCATTCAGAGGGGAGACCAGCTAATACTCAAGGGCCCAAGGGCCAATGATGCGGAAGCTCTGCTCATTGAAATGATACAGGCCATGAGAAAAGGAGAAAAGTTGGACGAACAGAAAGTAGGATACATTACAGATCTGAAAAACCAGGGAAGGTCATACAACGAGGAAACTGCCGGCGGCAGCCTGAGTAAGGACATTATCTGCTTCACTCATGAGGGGAAGCCCCTTCGCCCCAAGACCATAGGGCAGAAGGGCTATGTGGAAACCATCAAGCGAAGGGATATAGTTTTCGGAATCGGACCTGCCGGAACAGGCAAGACCTACATAGCCGTGGCCATGGCGGTTAACGCCCTGAAGAACAAGGACGTTCAGAAGATTATCCTGGCCAGACCTGCAGTTGAAGCAGGCGAAAGACTCGGCTTCCTGCCGGGAGACCTTCAGGAAAAGGTCGACCCTTATCTGAGACCTCTCTACGATGCACTCTACGACGTGCTTGGACGTGAGAACGCACTGAGGCTCAAGGAGAAGGAAGTAATCGAGGTCGTTCCTCTGGCCTACATGAGAGGAAGAACTCTGGATAATTCATTCATAATCCTTGACGAAGCCCAGAACACCACACCGGAACAGATGAAGATGTTCCTGACCAGAATGGGATTCGGCTCCAAGGTTGTTGTTACAGGAGACGTGACCCAGATTGACCTGCCGAGAGGCAAGAAATCCGGACTCATAGAAGCGTCAAAGGTTCTGGACAAGGTAGAAGAAATCGGCTTCTGCTACCTGAAGGACGTAGACGTGGTAAGACACCAGCTGGTAAAGAAGGTTATCAGCGCATACGATCAGTATTACAGAGCTCATCCGCCGAAGGATGAGGATTAGCCGCAGACGGAAACCACCGCCTGAGCGGACAGGAGAACAAATGAACATCATAGTTAACGACGAAACAAGAATCAGCGAAGAACTAATGGATACCCTGAGAAAGGCGGCTTCCGCATGCACTGACATGGATGTGGAGATAAGCCTTTCTTTTGTTTCTCTGGAGGAGATTCACGAGCTCAACAGAGAATACAGAGGAGTGGACAGCCCGACAGACGTGCTTTCATTCCCGATGTTTGACGACCTTGAAGAGCTTGAGGAAATGCAAAACCAGGACATGGGGGAGCTACCCCTTGGCGATGTGGTAATCTGCATGGACAAGATCAGACAGCAGGCAGAAGAGTATGGCCATTCTGAGGAAAGAGAAACGGCATACCTGTTTACCCATAGCGTGCTTCATCTTCTTGGATATGACCACATGACGGATGAAGACAAGAAGGAAATGAGGGCAAGGGAAGAAGAAGTCATGGCGGAGCTTGATCTGGCCAGAGAGGAGAAATAATGAAATCAGGATTTGTTGGAATCGTAGGAAGGCCTAACGTTGGAAAATCCACACTTCTCAACGCCATACTGGGCGAGAAAATAGCCATCACTACGGAAAAACCCCAGACAACAAGAAATGCCATTCGCGGCATATACACTCACTATGCCGATGGCCCGGATGACGAAGACATCCAGATGGTGTTTATCGATACGCCGGGAATTCACAAGCCGAGAAACAAGCTGGGCGAATACATGACCGAGGCGGCAATAGGAACCTTCGGCGAGGTCGATGCAATTATCTTCATCGTGGACGATGCGCTGAGCAAGGGCCCGGGAGACAAGTTCATCGTAGACATGCTGAAGGAAATAGATACTCCGAAGATTCTTGTAATCAACAAGATAGACAAGATGGGACCGGATGAATTTGCGCAGATATACAAGGAATACGAGGACCTGGGCATGTTCGAGCAGATCCTCGGAACCTCGGCAATTGACGGACTCCACGTGGATGATGTAATCAGCGCAGCCGCAGCCTTCATGGAAGAAGGTCCAATGTATTTCCCTGACGACATAGTAACCGAAAACCCGGCAAGATTTATCGTCAGCGAAATAATCAGAGAGAAGATTCTTCTTTACCTGCAGGACGAAGTTCCTCACGGTGTCGCCGTCGAAATTGAGCGATACGAGGAAGAAGATACGCTCACCCGCATCAGTGCTGTTATCTACTGCGAACGCAAGTCCCACAAGGGAATGATAATAGGAAAGGGCGGCAGGAAGCTCAAGGGAATCGGCAAGAGCGCCCGTGAAGAAATAGAAGCGCTTCTTGGAACTAAAGTGTTCCTGGAAACATGGGTAAAGGTCAAGGAGAACTGGCGTGACAGCGACATAGCCCTGACCAATTTCGGATATAGAGAGTAACATGAAAAAAGACACGGAAGGCATCGTCCTCAGAGAAACAAAAACTTCATACAACAGGCGGATGATACTTCTGTTCACAAAGGACTACGGCAAGATCAGCGCAGGCACAAGCCTCGGAGAGAGAGGCAAAACCAAGAGCGCCCTGGCATTGCAGCACTTTACCTTTGGAAGATATGTTCTCCACGAGGGGAGAAACAGCTACAATATTGACTCTGCGGAAGTGGTCAGAAGCTTTTACGGAATAGGCGAAAATGTAGACAAGTATTTTAACGGATCCTATGTGCTGGAATTCACCGGTAAGGTCCTGGAGGAAAATGTTCCAATGCCTGCGGTATTCAATCTGCTGGTTGACTTTTTCGAGGTTCTCGAGGGCAGAGAAAAAGGCTTCGGAACCCTGGTGCTGGCATACCAGGCGAAGCTATTCAGATATCTGGGTGTGGTACCGGTTCTGGACAGGTGTGCCGTATGCGGCAAAACCGTTGAAAAACCTCTGTTCAGTGTCACTGACGGAGGCGTAATATGTCAGGATTGTGCAAGAGATGAAGCATTGATTTACCCCATCAATTTTGATATAATTGATGCGTTCAAATACTTTATTTCTAATCCGCTAAAAAAGCTTGAAAACATTGCACTTAACGAGGAAACAGGAAGGCTCATGCAGCAGATAACAAGAGAGTATGCAGCATACCATCTGGACGCCTCGAATATAAAGAGCGAAAGTATGGTTTAATAAAAAAGGGAGGAAGAAAAATGGAAATTACACTGGAAAAGATTGAACTGGTTAAAGACAGAACAGGCGTAACTTATGCAGAAGCAAAGAAGGCACTTGAAGATGCAGACGGCAGCGTAGTTGATGCAATCATCGCTATCGAAGAAACAATCAATACAGGTGCTCAGGTTAGAGGCTTTGGCGAAAGAGGCGAAGCACTTTTCGAATCACTGAAGAAGCTGGTTAAGAAGGGCAACGTTGCCAGAATCCAGGTTAAGAGGGATGGAGAAACAGTGCTGAACGTTCCTGTAAATGCCGGAATCGTTGGCATCTGCATTGCACCTCTGGCATCAGTAGTTGCAATCGTTGCAGCATTTGGATTCAAGTGCGTAATCGAAGTTGTCAAGACTGACGGAACAATCATCGACGTAAGCGATGCCGTAACCGACAAGGTTTCACAGGCAGCTGAATTCGGCAGCGACAAGTTCGAAGACCTGAAGGGCAAAAGCAAGGAATACTATGAAAAGGCAAAGGAAAGCGATTTTGCCGGCAAAGCAAAGGAAACTGCTGAAGACCTGATGGGCAAAGGCAAGGAATACTTTGAAAAGGCAATGGACACCGATCTGGCCGGCAAGGCAAGAGAAGCTGCTGAAGACCTGAAGGATAAGGCAGAAGACCTGAAGGAAAAGGTTGATATTGATGTAAAGGAAGTTATTGAAGAAGTAGAAGATGCAGCTGATGATCTTGAAGCTGAAATCAAGGAAGAACTGGACAAGGACGAATAATGACAACAGAAGTAACAATGGAACAGATAACGGCTCTGGCCAAGAACAGGGGATTCATCTTCCCGGGTAGTGAAATCTATGGCGGCCTGGCCAACACATGGGACTACGGCCCTCTTGGCGTAGAGCTTAAGAACAATATTAAAGACGCATGGCGAAAGAAGTTTGTACAGGAATCAAAGTACAACGTAGGACTGGATGCAGCAATCCTCATGAACCCTGAAACGTGGGTTGCATCAGGACACGTTGGCGGCTTTGCAGATCCCCTCATTGACTGTAAGGCATGCAAGGCAAGATTCAGAGCTGACCACCTTATTGAAGAATACATGAAAGAAAACGGCATTGAAGGTGTTCAGGTCGACGGATGGTCAAACGAAAAGCTTGAAGAATACATTGCAGAGAAGGGCATAGCCTGTCCTGAATGCGGAAAGAAGGATTTCACCGGAATCAGACAGTTCAACCTGATGTTCAAGACATTCCAGGGCGTAACTGAAGATTCAAAGGCAGAAATCTACCTGAGACCGGAAACGGCGCAGGGCATCTTTGTAAACTTCAAGAGCGTACAGAGAGCAGCAAGAAAGAAGATTCCTTTCGGAATTGCACAGGTGGGAAAATCATTCAGAAACGAAATCACACCGGGTAACTTCATCTTCAGAACCAGAGAGTTCGAACAGATGGAACTGGAATTCTTCTGCAAACCGGGTACCGAACTGGAATGGTTCGATTACTGGAAGAACTACTGTGCGGGATTCCTTAAGGCTCTGGGCATTAAGGAAGAACACCTCAAGCTGAGAGACCATGATCCTGAAGAACTGTCACACTACAGCAATGCCACAACAGATATCGAATTCCTCTTCCCGTTCGGATGGGGAGAACTGTGGGGCGTAGCTTCAAGAACAGACTTCGACCTGATGGCTCACCAGAACCACTCGGGCCAGGACATGAGTTATCTTGATCCTGAAACCAATGAAAAATTTGTTCCATACTGCATCGAACCTTCAGTAGGTGTTGAGAGAATGCTTCTGGCATTCCTGGTTGATGCCTATGACGAGGAAGTGCTTACAGATGACAAGGGCAAGGAAGATATCAGAAAGGTTCTGAGACTTCACCCGGCACTGGCTCCTTTCAAAGCCGCTGTACTGCCTTTGTCCAAGAAACTGTCCGATGTAGCTGAACCAATATATGATGAGCTTTCAAAGCATTTCAGTGTTGATTATGATGCAGCCGGCTCAATCGGCAAGAGATACAGACGTGAAGACGAAATCGGAACGCCGTTCAGCATCTGCGTAGACTTTGATACAGCAGAAGACGGATGCGTGACAATCAGAGATCGTGACACAATGGATCAGGTAAGACTGCCGATTTCTGAAGTTAGAGCTTATATCGAGGAAAGACTTGAGTTTTAATAAGGAGGATAAGAAGAAAATGGGAAAGTTTGTTTATTCATTCAATGAAGGCTCAAAGGACATGAGAGACCTTCTGGGTGGAAAGGGTGCAAACCTTGCAGAAATGACAAAGATCGGACTGCCGGTACCTTTTGGTTTCACAGTAACCACTGAAGCCTGCACAAGATATTACGAAGAAGGACAGACAATTGGACAGGACATCGTTGACGATATCTATGTTAAGCTGGCTGACCTTGAAAACGTATCAGGCAAGAAGTTCGGCGACCACGCCAATCCGCTTCTGGTATCAGTTCGTTCAGGTGCCAAGATTTCAATGCCTGGCATGATGGACACAATCCTGAACCTCGGTCTTAATGACGAATCAGTTGAAGGACTGGCTGCTCTGACAGAAAATCCTAGATTCGCTTATGACTCATACAGAAGATTCATGCAGATGTTCGGCGATGTAGTAATGGGCATCAGCAAATCAAAATACGATGAAATCTTTGACGGTCAGAAGGCAAAGAAGGGCGTACAGTACGACACAGAACTGGACGTTGATGACCTGAAGGAAGTAATCACAGGATACAAGGCTCTGTACAAGAAGGAAATCGGAAACGACTTCCCGCAGGATCCGAAGGAACAGCTCATGGAAGCAATCAAGGCTGTATTCAGATCATGGAACACAGAAAGAGCTATCCTCTACAGACAGCTCAACGAAATACCTGATGACATCGGAACAGCAGTAAATGTTCAGTCAATGGTATTCGGAAACATGGGCGACACATCCGGAACAGGTGTAGCATTCACAAGATCACCTGTAAACGGCGAGAAGGCAATCTTCGGAGAATTCCTGGTTAACGCACAGGGCGAAGACGTAGTAGCAGGAATCAGAACACCTCAGCCAATTGCAGAAATGGCTCAGGCTTTTCCACAGGTATATGATGACTTTGTAAAGATTGCAAAGACTCTCGAAGAGCATTACAAAGACATGCAGGACATGGAGTTTACAGTTGAAAGAGGTAAGCTCTTCATGCTGCAGACAAGAAACGGCAAGAGAACTGCAACCTCCGCAGTAAAGATTGCTGTAGATATGGTAGAAGAAGGCCTCATCAGCAAGGAAGAAGCTGTAATGAGAATTGAACCTTCACAGATTGACCAGCTTCTGCACCCTATGTTTGACGACGCAGAACTGGCAGCAGCTGAAAAGCTGACAAAGGGACTTCCTGCATCACCAGGAGCAGCATGCGGACAGATTTATTTCAACGCAGCAGACGCTGAAGCAGCAGTTGCAAACGGTGCAAAGGCAATCCTCGTAAGACTGGAAACTTCACCTGAAGACCTGGCAGGCATGGTTGCTGCAGAAGGTATTCTGACAGCAAGAGGCGGCATGACTTCCCACGCTGCAGTAGTAGCAAGAGGAATGGGCAAGTGCTGCGTATCAGGATGTCAGGAAATCAAGGTTGATGAAGCAGCCAAGGTTCTCGGCGTTGCAGGATACGAGTTCAAGGAAGGCGACTACATTTCACTTAACGGAACAACAGGTGACGTAATCAAGGGTGAAGTGAAGACTGTACCTCCTGAACTTTCAGGCGACTTCGGAACAATCATGGAATGGGCTGACGAAATCAGAACACTCAAGGTAAGAACAAACGCAGATAACCCTAGAGATGCTCAGCAGGCAGTAGACTTCGGAGCACAGGGCATCGGCCTCTGCAGAACAGAGCACATGTTCTTCGAAGAGGAAAGAATCCCTGCAATCAGAAGAATGATCATGTCCGATACTGAAGAAGAAAGAAGAGAAGCCCTCAGCTTCCTGCTTCCTTATCAGAAGGGCGACTTCAAGGGAATCTATGAAGCCATGAAGGACAGACCTGTAACTATCAGACTGCTGGATCCACCTCTCCACGAGTTCATTCCGCACACAGACGAAGAACTGCACGAACTGGCTGATCAGATTGGCAAGCCATACGAAAAGCTGGCCAAGAAGGCTGAAGAGCTTCACGAGTTCAACCCTATGCTGGGACACCGTGGATGCAGACTTGCAGTAACATTCCCTGAAATTGCCGAGATGCAGGCTGAAGCCATCATCATGGCAGCAATGGAAGTAAGAAAAGAACAGGGATATGACATCGTTCCTGAAATCATGATTCCACTGGTTGGAAGCGTTAAGGAACTGGCTGATGTCAAGAAGACTGTTGTTGCAACAATCGACAGAGTATTCGAAAGAGAAGGAGTTGAATTCCCTTATCTGGTAGGAACAATGATCGAAATTCCTAGAGCAGCTCTCACAGCTGACGAAATCGCAGAAGAAGCTGAATTCTTCTCATTCGGAACAAACGACCTGACTCAGATGGGATTCGGATTCTCAAGAGATGACACAGGCAATATCATCAAGGAATACAAGGAAAAGGGAATCTTCGAAGATGATCCGTTCCAGTCACTTGACCAGACAGGCATTGGCAAGCTGGTTCAGATGGCAGTTGAACTTGGTAAGAAGACAAGACCTAATATCCATCTTGGAATCTGTGGCGAACACGGTGGAGATCCTAAGTCAATCGACTTCTGTCACCGCGTTGGACTCCAGTATGTATCATGTTCACCATTCAGAGTACCGATTGCAAGACTGGCAGCAGCTCAGGCGGCTATCAGAAATAAATAAAACAGAAATAACAGGAAGGTGGCAGTGAAAATACACTGCCACCTTTTAGGAAGTATTCTTATTAGGAAGTATTTATGGTTGGAATTATCAAACTTGCATTAGCTGCTTTAATGACAGTAGCTGCAACAGTATTAATATATCTGATCGACAGTAAAGTGCCTGCATTCAAGAACCTGCCTTACATGGTAAAGCAGGTCATAATAGGCATGATCTTTGGCGGCATTGCAGTATGCGGAACGGAGTTCGGCATAGAAATAAGCGGTGCCATAGCAAATGTCAGAGATGCAGCCCCGATATGCGCAGGGCTTATTTTTGGTGGCCCTGCCGGAGTCATTGCCGGACTTATTGGCGGAATCGAGAGATGGTTTGCGGTTTACTGGGGAGTTGGAACGTACACTAGAGTAGCCTGTACCGTTGGTACCATAGTAGCCGGCTGCTTTGCTGCCTACGTCAGAGTTCATATCATGAACAACAAGAGGGCGGCATGGTTTTATGCCATGGCAATAGCCATGGTTGTTGAAGTATTCCATATGCTGATGGTCTTCCTGACTCATCTGGATGCCTATGAAGAAGCCTTCACAATTGTGGCAAACTGCGCACCGATTATGATTACCATGAATTCACTTGCCGTTGGATTGGCAGTGCTTCTGGTAAACAGAATCTCCCATGAACCTATAACCCTTTTATCCGAAAAGCGGTCTGTAATACAGGCAATAGAGGTAGGACTCTTTATTACAGTTGTCATATCATTCCTCATTACAAATGGTTTTGTGCTGGTTTTGCAGGATCACATTTCGCGTACTGATGCGGAGAAGACAATTTTCTATACGCTTAATGATGTCAGCGCGGACATAAAAGCGGTAAAAGACAAGGGCTCTGATGTTGAAGAAGTATTTTCAAAAACCCTTAAGAACAGACATATCGGTGATACAGGCGGTCTCATAATCACCGACAAGGACTGCAGGGTAGTCGCCATAACATACCTGTCTGAAGACTTTTCCGACAAGTATGGCGTTACCATTGAGAATTCCAATGTTGACATGGTCCAGCGGAGCTGTGATGAAGCCAGGGATACGATAGAGCAGCAGGCCGGTACCGAACCTGAGATGTTTGACTGGCAGTCGGGGGATATTCCAATGTATTTCATGATAATGGACGAAGGCGATTACTACGTCATGGGCTATTATCCTAAGGCCGAAGCAGACCAGAAGAAAAACACAACCCAGATGATAACGGCCTATGTTATCATACTCATCCTGGCCGCACTGTTTATTCAGATATACGTTCTTGTGCGCCGGGTTGTTGTTCGAAACATAGTAAGGATAAATGAAAAACTGGCGAAAATTACAGACGGCGATCTTGACGTGGTCATGGACATCGGCGGAAGCCTGGAATTTCGCTCACTGTCAGACGACATAAATACGACTGTAACATCGCTAAAACATTACATCAGCGAAGCCGAGGCGCGCATAGATGAGGAGCTTGAATTTGCAAAGGCAATACAATACTCCTCATTGAGCAGGGAGTTCCCTGACAGCCAGCGCTTTGAGCTTTACGCCAACATGCTGGCGGCAAAGGAAGTCGGCGGAGACTTCTACGACTTCTACAGACTGGGAGACAGTCAGTGCGTATTCCTCATTGCCGACGTTTCGGGCAAGGGAATACCTGCAGCAATGTTCATGATGAGAGCCAAGACTCTCATAAACAGTCTCATCGATACCGGAGCAGATATGGCAACGGTACTTGCAAAGGCAAACGAAGAGCTCTGCAAGAATAATGAGGCGGAAATGTTCATTACAGCCTTCATAGGAATAATGGACACCTTGACAGGTGAGGTTAAATTCGCCAATGCCGGACACAACAGACCGGTTATCGTCAGAGCAGATGGTTCAGCTGAATTTCTGCAGTGCAGGAGCGGTTTTGTTCTCGCCGGCATGGAGGGAATGAGGTATACGACAGAAACCATTACTCTTGAGCAGGGAGACAGCATTTTCCTGTACACCGACGGCGTAACTGAAGCAACAAACAGCAGCAATGAACTTTATGGTGATGACAGGCTCATTGAGGAACTGGCAGAAGTATCACACATGTCACCGAGGTACATGTGCAGATACATCAAGAACAGCATAGATAAATTCGTAGACGGTGCTCAGCAGTTTGACGATATTACAATGCTGGCTGTCAGACTTAAGGAACAGGATGAAGATGGAACTGAGCTTGTTATAGTTCCAAACGAAGATACGGTTTCAGAAGTTCTTCAGTATTTTGAAAGACGAACCGAAGCGCTTGAGGTTCCGATGAAGACTGCATCCAAGGTTGGAATAATGGTCGATGAGATTTTCTCCAACATTGTTCAATACAGCGGAGCAACAATCGCAAAGACAAAGTGCTTAATTGAAGATGACAGGCTGGTTCTCATGATCAAGGACAACGGTGTGGAATACAATCCGCTCGAAAGAGAAGATCCGGACACCAGTCTTTCGGTAGAAGAAAGAGAAATCGGCGGACTTGGAATATATATGGTCAAGAACATGGCCAACGATGTCAGATACAAGAGAGAAGACGGGAAGAATTTCCTGAAGATATACATGGATATGTAAATAAAAAAACTGACAGAGGGAAAGCCTCTGTCAGTTTTTTTATGCGATCAGTACAACTCCATAGGTGATGAAGAATACCACCAGACCTGCTGCCACAACACCTGCGAATATTACAGGCAGGGCGTTCTTGACTCTCAGGTCAAAGAGGGCGGCAACCAGTGAACCTGTATAGGCACCGGTTCCCGGAAGTGGAATGGCCACAAGCAGGAAGAGTCCGAAGAGTTCATATTTGACCAGCTTGTCGCCGGCCTTTTCTGCTTTTGCTTCGAGGAAGTTTGCAAATCTGTCAAACTTTTCGAATCTGTGCATCCACTGAAGTATCTTTCTTATGAGAAGGAGCACGAATGGTACCGGGACCATGTTTCCGATTATGCTGACAATCAGTGCGGTTACAGGATGAAGTTCCATTCCAACGCCGATTGGCAGCGCTCCTCTCAGCTCTATGACAGGCACCATTGAAATGAAAAAGGTGCACAGTATTTTTCCAAAGTAAGTCGATGTGAGCCACGTAATCATGGAACGATTATAACACAGTTTTTCCTGCCTTTGCATAAAAATAACTTTTCTTTGTGAAAGTGATTACAAACTTGCCGAAAGATGCTATATTGCTTTATTGCATTGAAATTAATTTTCTGACAATTTATAATATAGGCAATATTAAGTAGGTAGTTATTATTGTTTTTTATTGAGAAGAGGTGACTTATGACAAAGAAAAAATGGAGTAAACTTCTCATTGCATTTCTGTGCCTGACAATGTCCGTATGGGCTCTGGCCGGATGCGGTGGCAGCGGAGATGGAGAAGAAGCTGCATCAGATGGTGGCGATGGCGAATATTACAGCGCATCGGAAATCACTTCAGATGCTGCATATGCAGATGCTATCCAGGCATTCTATGATAATGTTGACATGGACTATGCATATGATCTGACTTACGAGCTGGCTTACAACTGGAAGGACTATGCTGAAGCTTGTGGATGGAGAACTGCCGGTTCCGATTCAGAACATGCAACTGCTGAGTTCCTGAAGGGAGAGATGGATGACATCGGACTTCAGGAAGTAGAAATGGTTGGAACTAAATGCGACAAGTTCCAGTTCAACGGCTCATCACTGAAGATCAAGGATTCAAAGGTTGACTTCAAGGGTGGAAGCAAGAAGGCTGTTGAAGCAGGAACAAATGGACCAACTTCATATCAGGTTAACGGTACTGTACAGAGATACGGCGGAGACCTTGAAGCTAAGATTGTTGACGTAGGTGCTGGTTCCGAAGCTGAGTACAAGGATGCAGGATTTGCTGAAGGCGATATCGCTCTCGTACATGTTGACCAGAGCGCTGAAGCATGGATCGACACTTACATTTACGAAGCATATAACGAGGGTGCATCAGCACTCATCACATGGGCAGACAGCGGCTATGGTGAAGCAGGAACTTACACAAACAACACTCAGGACGTTTGTGCAGGCGACATGCTCCCAACATGCTCAATAAGTGCGGACCAGGCAAAGAAGGTTCAGAAGGCCATCAAGAACGGTCACGACCAGGCTGTACTGAACATCGATGCAGAAATGGTTGACAATGGTGGTACTACATACAATGTATGCGGACTGATTCCTGGTAAGAACCACGATCAGAAGATCATCATTTCAGGTCACTATGACAAGTACTGGTATGGTTTCCAGGATGACTGCGCTGCAATAGGCCTCATCATGGCAACAGCCAAGGCTCTGATTGATTCAGGATATGAACCAGAAAACGACATTTACATTGTATGTCACGGCGGCGAAGAATGGGGCGCTTCAGACTCAATGTATGACTGGACAACAGGTGCATGGGGAATGTGCGAAGAAAAGGGCATGGCAGATGACGTAATCTGCATGCTGAACTTTGAACTTCCTGCATTCGACTGCAACAAGAAGATGTCAATTTCATGCGTTCCTGAATTCCAGGCAACATCAGCCAAGATTCTTGACGAAGGAATCGTAGTAACAGCAGGCGATGAAACAATCGCTTATGAAACAGTTGATACAACTAACATGGAAGACGGTATTTCATACAGAGAATACGGTACTCCTTACTATCTGAATGCATTCGAAGGTAGTGACTTCATGTGCGATAACTATCACACAATGGCTGACAATGTAGATACATACAGCGAAACAGTATTCCAGACAAACATTAACTGGACCGGTGCTTATGCAATCTACGCAGACAACACCCCTGCAGTTGAACTGGACTTCACAGCAACAGCTCAGAGAATGAAGGATAACTTCAATGAGGACTATGCTAAGGAAGCAGGCATTGATGTTGATGAGTACAATGCAGCTCTGAAGGAATTCAAGAAGGCAGCTGCTGCAATGAACGATAAGATTGCTGATATCAACGACAGATATGCACAGGCAGTTGCAGATGGAGATGAGGAAGCTGCAGCAGCAATAAGAGCTGAAGGTACCGAACTGAACAAGATTAACCTCCAGGCATTCCAGATGATTCAGGATGATTTCCTGAAGGTTACAGACTTTGACTGCAGCTATGGACATAGAAATGAAAATACTACAGTAGCATGTCTGGACGGCGCTCTGGCTTGCCTCGAAGCAGGTGAAGGCCCAATCTGGGGCGAAGACGGAGACGGAATAGCAGATTGCCTGTCTGCTATGAATGGAAGCGCAGGCTACTATTACTGTAACTACAGCAAGGAAACAGGAGCTCGTGAATACGCTGCTCATACTCAGGGATACTACAAGTCAAAGGATCAGGCTATGTGGGGATGGAATCACCTGTATGACATGGTTGATACAGGCGAACTGGACTACACAGTTTACCATGTTGAAGACCTGAGTGAATTATCAGAAGATGAAATCGCAGAACTTACAGAAGGATATTCAGCTGCTCGTGATGAAATGATCGGCTACATCGGCAAGTGGAGCGATAAGGAAATGAAGCAGTTCAGAGAAATTGCTGCAGTTCTTAAATAAGCTTACTGATTAGATAATCAGGCTAATTACGGGGTTGTGCATGGCACAACCTCGTTTTATTTATGTTATAATAAAGCCATGGAACATGTAAGATTAAGCGAAAAGGGAAGCAGCGTAATCATTCTCGACCAG
>JAUNIQ010000007.1:21201-34537 GCA_030535275.1 Bacillota bacterium
ACCAGAGCCTGCTGCCAAATGAAGAAAAGTACATAGAACTGAATACTCCTGAGGAAATGTACGAAGCAATTCAGAAGCTTCGCGTTCGCGGAGCTCCGGCCATAGGAATATTTGCCGGATATGCCATGGCAGCCCTGGCTCATCAGATGCTCAGGTACAAGCCAATCTCCAGCTGCTGCGGAGCATCGGGAACATCCGATGATGTTTTCATGCAGGAAATGATGGAGAAAGGAGAATACCTGAAATCATCCCGTCCGACGGCAGTTAATCTTGCCTGGGCGGTTGACAGGGTTCTCCACGCTGCCCGTGTGGAAATGCACAAGGCACGTCAGGCAGATCCGAACAGGCTGAATGTCAATGCGGGCACGAAAGTTCTGGCCGACGCAATCCGCGAGGCTGCCTTTGCAATTCATGAAGAAGACAAGGCAATGTGCAGGGCAATTGCACAGTACGGACTGGATGAGGTTAAGGATTTTGGCGATCCGATAGGAATTCTCACTCACTGCAATGCCGGGCCACTGGCAACATCAGAATACGGAACGGCACTTGGACCGATTCTCCTTGGAACTGAACAGGGCGTAAACTTCAGAGTCTTTGCCGATGAAACCAGACCACTGCTCCAGGGAGCCAGACTGACGACATATGAGCTGCAGAAGGCCGGAGTTGATGTCACTCTGATTTGTGACAACATGGCTTCTACTGTAATGAAGAATGGCTGGGTTCAGGCGGTATTCGTTGGCTGCGACAGGGTTGCGGCAAACGGTGATACGGCCAATAAAATCGGAACATCGGGTGTTGCAATACTGGCTAAGCACTACGGAATCCCGTTCTATGTTCTGGGACCATCTTCAACAATAGACTCAGACTGCCCGACGGGAGCTGACATTCCCATTGAGGAAAGAGAGCCCGATGAAATCCGTGAGAAATTCTATGAGCAGCCCATGGCGCCGGAAGGGGTTAAATGCTTCAATCCGTCCTTTGATGTGACTAATCATGAGCTGATTACGGCAATCATTACTGAGAAGGGCGTGTTCAGACCGCCGTTTTCGTTCTAAAAATTGAATAATTGAACTGCCGATCGCATTCGGCAGTTTTTTAATGCCTTGACAGATATAAGCCAATACATTACAATAATGACAAATATTTCCATAATGCGAAAGGGGTATATCATGGAAAATCTTAAGCTTGCCATTGTGTCTGAAGATCTGGCTTACAACAGGGCTCTGGCCATGTCCATTGCCAGCTCCTGCAGAAATCTTTCTGTGGACACCTTCAGCAGTAAGGCCTTCGTCAAGGCCTGGTCCGAATATGAAGGGAAGGGCACATATTACGATAGATATGATGTCATTCTCTGGGCCGGTGATGAAATCAGTGACTCCTATGGCGATAATATAGTATATCTCGCCGATAAAGCTTCCCTGACAAATAAGGACTATGCGAACAACAGGTTCTGCATATACAGGTACAGTACTGCCCATACAATAATTGCTGCCATATTTGATATCTATTCCCACCTGACCGGAAGAAATGCGTTTTTCATGAAGAAGAGCAACACGCGCCTTCTTGGTTTTGCATCGAGCAGAGGGGGGAGCGGGTGCACTACCGTGGCAATGGCTGTAGGGCAGGAGCTGTGCCGCTTCCACGGCAAGAAGGTCATGTATCTGACAATGGAGGATGTTGAATCTACAGAGTGCTTTGCTGCTGGAGGGACCGTTGCGAAAAGCGTCGGCGAGTTTCTCTACAGGCTGCTGGGAAGGGAAGGAATTGCTCCCGGATGCGAGGCCGGCAAGATTCCCTTTCTTGAAAGCTATGTTGTAAGCAGTGTTTTCGGAATTGAAGCATTCGCCCCGACCAGAGGTAAGAATCCGCTCAGGGAGCTGAAGGCTGACGACATGCAGAAATTTCTCGCCACGCTTATGGACTGCGGCAGATACGATGCCATAGTTCTGGATCTTTCAAGCTGCCTGACAGAAGCGGGGATCGCTGCAATGCGTCTCGCTGATAAAATATGCTTTACTGCAAAGGCAGGAGACCTCAGATACAGGGAAGACAATTATTTCAGTCAGGTTATCTGCTGCGGCGGTGAGGAAACCATGGGGAAGATGATAAAGGTTGAGAACATGTACATTCTGCCTGAGGGTCAGGAAATGAATGATGTGAAATCGCCATACAATGAGACCGTAGAAATGATTTCAACGAAGGCCTACCTGCGCAGATTCACACGCAATCATCGCGTCAATGGAGACGACATCATGCTGGAGGGAGGCTTCGGCGAAGACATTGCAAGGCTTACGGCACTAATGATTTAGTAGTATTTTATTTTATTTCAACATGCGCTCAGTCCCTTATGTTATACTGTATTTACAGAAAGGAGGACTGACCGTGCATCTGGATACCATGGTAGCAGATCTGGCGCTCATTCTGGTAGCTGCCGGAATCGTAACGGTAATATTCAGAAAGCTTAAACAGCCCGTAGTACTCGGGTATATTGTTGCGGGATTTTTAATCAGTCCGAATTTCATATATCTGCCTACAATCGTCGATGCGGCAGACATTTCCACCTGGGCGGACATAGGGGTAATCTTCCTCATGTTCGGTCTCGGTCTCGATTTCAGTTTCAAAAAGCTTGCAACCGTTGGCGGCAGTGCATTTACGATTGTCGCTACGGTAATGCCTATGATGATACTCGTCGGTGCGGGCGTCGGCACACTTCTGGGATGGGGTAAGATGGACTGCATATTCCTTGGCGGAATGCTTTCCATGTCATCCACGATGATTATCCTTAAATCATATGATGAATATGGCCTCAAGAACGAGAAGTTTGCTCATCTGGTTCTCAGCTCCCTCGTTATTGAAGATATAGTCGGAATCTTCATGCTCGTTGTTCTGTCGACTATTTCAGTCGGCCAAAGTGGCAGCAGCATTGCCATTGCAGAGCAGATTTTCATCATGATTCTCTATCTGGGAGTGTGGATTGTAGTTGGAATATATGTGATTCCTTCACTTCTCAAGAACGTTACCAGACTTCTGACCGATGAGCTGATACTCATATTCTCAATAGGCATCTGCCTTCTCATGGTTGTAATAGCCAACCTCATTGGATTTTCATCGGCACTGGGCGCATTCCTTGCAGGATCAATTCTTGCGGGAACTACTCAGCAGGACAGAATCAAGCTGCTGGTTAAGCCTGTTCGCGATCTCTTCGGGGCGATATTCTTCGTGTCTGTTGGAATGATGATAGAACCGCCGCTGCTCATCAAATACATAGTGCCGATTATCATACTCAGCCTCGTGGTCATGTTCGGACAGCTTCTGTTCTCCACACTGGGAATACTTCTTTCCGGACAGTCACTGCACACGGCAATAAGAGGCGGATTCTCAATGGTTCAGATTGGTGAATTCTCATTCATAGTGGCCACGCTTGGAATGAGTCTGGGAGTAATTAGCGATTTCCTGTACCCGATCATAGTCTGCGTATCCGTGCTGACTGCTTTTGCAACTCCGGTGTTCATAAAGAATTCCGAGAAGTTCTATCGTTTTCTTGATCGCAAACTTCCTGCAAAGGCAAAGCTGGCTCTTCGCAGAAACACCTCGGAGAATCAGAGCAGAAATGCCTTTGACCCTGACTGGAACAAGTACATGAAGGGCGTATCTCTTAGAACCGTCGTATGTTCGGCGATTCTGTTCCTGTTTTACTGGGTTGGTACCAGAGCTCTGAATCCTGCTCTGGCGGATGTAATCGATTCAGGCCGTCTGGTGAACTTTATAAGTGCGGGAATCATTATTCTGTTCATGATACCGCTGGTTAACATCATGTACGGAACCAACAATGCGCTTTTTGTTAAGCTCTGGGTAAAGCACAGGTCAAACAGACTGCCGCTTATAACCATGAAGGTTGTGCGCGCACTGATTGCGGCCTGCTTTGTTGCCCTCGTGCTCAGGAAGATTTTCCACATTCCGTTTGTTATTCTGGTGGCCATTGCGGCAATTCCGATTTTCATTATCGCCAGATCCGCATGGCTTAACGGTGTAACCATAAACATGGAAAAGCGCTTCGCTGCCAACTTCTCAGAGAAAATTCTCGAGAAGGAGCGAAAGGACAGGAAGAGAGGGCAGGACTTCAGATGGCTTAACGAGTCCATGTATGTCCTGGAATTCAGAATTACTGACCCGAACTTCCGAAAGAGCATTTATGATTTTACAAGCAGAAGGGATTTCGTAGTAACCATAATCAGAATCATCCGCGGTAATCAGTTCATTAACATGCCTTCGGCCCGGGAGGAAATCATGAGCGGAGACATTCTGCAGATGCTGGGCACCTGGGATGAAGTGGATGCATGCACCATTCTTCTTGAAAGAGATAATGCCATTGAATACACCGACGCGGATGACAAAACCCTGAAGGACTTCATGTACGGCCAGAGATTTGCCGGCATGCCTGAGGAGCAGGAACTGGTTTGCGTGCCTATAGTACTGACCGGCAGCACTGGTTTTGAAAGAAAATCAATAAAGAACTGCGGCATCAGACAGCAGTATGAAGCAACAATAATAGGCATAGAGAGGGGTGCGCTCCCTATCGTAAGCCCTGATATTGATACGATTCTCAGGAAGGACGACATTCTGTGGCTCATAGGCGGAAGCCATATGGTGGATAAACTGATCAGAGGAGGACTTATGGAATGAGCAAGATAATGGTCAGCGCTTGCCTGCTTGGAGAAAATGTTAAATACAATGGCGGAAACAACCTTCACGAGAAGCTTCTTCGCTACGTCGAGGGCCATGAAGTGTTTCCCGTTTGCCCTGAAGTAATGGGCGGACTGCCGATTCCAAGGGCTCCCGGAGAAATTGTGGACGGAGTCGTTAGAAACGAAGACGGCACATCTGTGGACGCGGAATACAGGAGCGGGGCGGCAAAAGCCCTTGAAATAGCGCGCCGAGAGGGCATAGACCTGGCAATATTGCAGTCACGAAGCCCGTCCTGCGGCGTAAATCAGATATATGACGGCAGCTTCACAGGGCGCAAAATCAAGGGAAGCGGTGTTTTCGCACAGCTTCTCAAGGATAACGGATTCAAGGTTCTGGACGCTGAAGATCTGTAACTTGAGCGGGGAAAAGGGGAGCCTTTGCAAAAAAACATAAGCCGTTAAATTTTTAACAGACTTTCGTTTGGAAAGTCTGTTTTTTTAATGAATTTTCAGTCAATTTTACACACTAAAGTGAGTAAATTTTGGTCAGAAAAAAGAACATGGAAAAGGGGCAGAAATGTGTTGACTGCAACGTTTATAGTGTTAAAATAGTAATGGTGCCATGGGCCGAGTTGAAGGCGAGTTAATTTTTTAACAATCCCTTGCAGCGAGGCGGGCACGAAAATTTTGTTCAAAAATGTATACAAAATACACACTAATATTTCATGGAGGTACAAAGAATGACTATGGAATCAGCTAAGCAGATTCTGGCCCAGCTGCCAGGTGTTGACTGTGGCGGATTCGGTGGATGCGGTTACCCAACTTGTGAAGCCTGCGCTCAGGCTATCGCAGAAGGTGCTCCGATTACACTGTGTCCTGCAGCCAAGACTGAAGCTGTAGCAGAAATTGCGAAAATCATGGGCGTTGAACCTGTAGAGGTGGAAGCTAAGATCGCTTACATCAAATGTGCAGGATGCTCAGCAGGCAAAGACAGATTCAAGGCTGACGCATGCGAAAGCTGCGATGCTGCCAAGAAGGCTGGCTTTGCAAAAGACGAATGTCAGTACGGCTGCATTGGCCTCGGAACATGCATCGAGAGATGTAAGTTTGATGCCATGAAGCTGGAAGACGGCGAGATAGTTATCGACAAGGAAAAGTGCTCAGGCTGTGAAGCATGTCTGTCAGGATGTATCCAGGAGATCATTGAAATGGTTCCTGCAGATGCAACTAACTTTATTCCTTGCTCATCAAAGGCTGATGAGAAGGAAACTCTGGCAGTATGCGGATACGGATGTATCGGATGCGCTGACTGTGTTCTGGCATGTCCTAAGGACGCAATCGAAATGGTTCAGGGTGACAAGGTTGACGGCAGATTTGCACGTATTGACTATGACAAGTGCGAAGGTTGCGTAACATGCGCAGTTAAGTGCAGAAAGAAGATTATCGTTGATACACTTCACGATCTGACAAAGGCAAAGGAAACTGTTGCACTGGTAAGATGTTCAGGCGGAAGCATCGGACATCAGAAGCTGGAAGCAGCAGGCTATGACAGCTGCAAGGCTATCGTAGATGCCAAGCTGGATCTGGACGGCATGGATGTATGTGAATACGCCTGCCTGGGATTCGGTGACTGCACAAAGGTTTGCAGATATGACGCCATCACTAATGAATACGGAATCGCCAAGGTTGACCCTGACAAGTGCGTTGGCTGCGGAGATTGCTTCAGAGCTTGTCCTAAGAACAAGATTCAGATGGTTCCTTACATCGGCGTTAAGCAGGCTGCATGCGAATCAGAAGCTGATCCTGAAAGAAGAATGGAAGTATGCTTCATGGGTTGCATCGGCTGCGGAGACTGCGCTGACAACTGCCCTAACGGTGCAATTGAAATGGTTAACGGACATCCGGAAATCGATCATGACAAGTGCCTGAACTGTGGCGTTTGCAAGTACGTTTGCTCAAGAGGACTGATCGCTGAGAGAGAAGTACCTGAATACAACTATCTCCAGCGTGAAGCACTGGAATTAGAAAACTAGGATGAAAGGAGAGAGAAACATGAGATCCAGAAAAACAATGGACGGCAATACAGCTGCTGCACATGTTGCATATGCATTCTCAGAAGTAGCAGCAATCTATCCTATCACTCCATCATCCGTAATGGCTGAAAATGTAGATGCCTGGGCGGCAGTGAATAGGAAAAACATTTTTGGTGAAGAAGTTAAAGTCGTAGAAATGGAATCTGAAGCAGGTGCTGCAGGTGCTGTACACGGTGCAATCTCAGCAGGTGCACTGACATCAACATTTACTGCATCACAGGGACTGCTCCTGATGATTCCTAACATGTACAAGCTGGCAGCAGAAGAAACACCTACAGTAATCCACGTTGCAGCAAGAGCCATTTCAACTCACGCTCTGAACATCTTCGGAGACCACTCAGACGTTATGGCCTGCAGACAGACAGGATTCGCAATGCTGTCATCAAGATCACCTCAGGAAGTTATGGACCTGGCTGCTGTAGCTCATCTGGCTGCAATCGAAGGTAAGGTTCCTGTACTTCACTTCTTTGACGGTTTCAGAACTTCCCACGAACAGCAGAAGATCTACACATGGGATTATGAAGACCTGAAGGATATGTGCGATATGGAAGCAGTTAAGAGATTCAAGGCTAACGCTCTGAATCCTAACCACCCACATGCTATCGGTTCAGCTGAACAGCCTGAAACTTTCTTCCAGCACAGAGAAGCATGCAACAAGAATTACGAAGAACAGATCGACGTAATCATCGACTGCATGGAAAGAGTAAGCAAGAGAGTAGAAAGAGAAACTCCTTACAAGCCATATGAATACTATGGTGCACCTGATGCAGAAGAAATCATGATCGCAATGGGTTCAATCTGTGACTGTGCAGAGGAAGTTGTTGACTACCTCAATGCAAAGGGCAAGAAGGTTGGCGTTCTGTCAGTAAGACTTTACAGACCTTTCTCAGCTAAGCACTTCGTAGCAGAAATTCCTTCAACAGTTAAGAAGATTGCAGTTCTTGACAGAACAAAGGAACCTGGTGCTATCGGCGAACCACTTTACCTGGACGTTGTATCAGCACTGAAGGGAACTGAATTTGAAGACAAGTACATCGCTCGCGGCAGATATGGCCTTGGTTCCAAGGACGTACAGCCTGGCGACGTTCTGGCAGTATATGAAAACCTGTGGTCAGCAGAACCTAAGCAGGAATTCACACTTTCAATCGAAGACGATGTAACTAACCTGTCAATCAAGGGATCAGAAAATCCTGACGTTGCACCTAAGAGCGTAGTAGCATGCAAGTTCTGGGGACTTGGTGCTGACGGTACTGTAGGAGCTAACAAGAACAGCGTTAAGATCATCGGCGACAACACTGACAAGTATGCACAGGCTTACTTCCAGTATGACTCAAAGAAGTCAGGCGGCGTTACAATTTCCCACCTGAGATTCGGAGATGAGCCAATCAGATCAACATACTATGTAAAGCAGGCTGACTTCGTAGCATGCCACAAGGCTGCTTACCTGAACAGATACTACATGGTAGAAGACGTTAAGAAGGGCGGAACATTCCTCCTCAACTGTCCATGGAGTGACGATGAGCTGGATGAAAAGCTTCCTGGAAACGTTAAGAAATTCATCGCACAGAACGACGTTCAGTTCTACACATGCGATGCTGTAACAATTGCCAAGGACCTGGGTCTGGGCAGCAGAACTAACTCAGTACTGCAGGCTGCATTCTTCAAGCTGGCAAACATCCTTCCAATCGACGAAGCAGTTGGTTACATGAAGGAAGCCATCAAGAAGACTTACGGACGTAAGGGCCAGAACATCGTTGACATGAACTGCGCTGCAGTTGATGCCGGTGTTAACAGCGTTCACAAGGTAGAAGTACCTGCTTCATGGGCAGACGCTGAAGGCGACATTACAAAGACAGTAGCAGAAGGCCGTGACAAGCTCCACACTGACTACATCAACAACATCCTCAAGCCAACAAACGGCATGTACGGAGATGACGTTCCTGTATCAGCATTCGACGGACTTGCAAACGGTATGGTTCCGGCCGGAACAGCTGCTTTTGAAAAGAGAGGAATCGCAATTGATATTCCTAAGTGGGACGCAAGCAAGTGCATGCAGTGTAACTGGTGCTCATATGTATGTCCACATGCAGTAATCAGACCGTTCGTAATGGACGCTGAAGAAGCTGCAGGCTTCGAAGGAATCAAGGTTCCATTCAAGGATGATAAGGAAAAATTCTTCTCAATCGGAATCAGTGCTTATGACTGTACAGGTTGCGGATCATGCGCAGACGTATGTCCTGCAAGAGTTAAGGCTCTGGAAATGGTTGACGGAGAAACTAACCAGGATGCAGCACAGGCTGACTTCGATTACCTCTTCAAGGAAATCGGAACAAAGAAGGAACTGGGAAGTGACGAAAGCGTTAAGAAGTCACAGTTCCTGCAGCCTCTCCTCGAGTTCTCGGGAGCTTGCCCTGGTTGCGGAGAAACTCCATACGCTAAGCTGGTTACACAGCTCTTCGGTGACAGAATGTTCATTGCAAACGCAACAGGATGTTCATCAATCTGGGGTCTGTCAGCACCTGCTGCACCTTACACTGTAAACGCAGAAGGTAAGGGACCTGCATGGGGTAACTCACTCTTTGAAGATAACGCTGAATTCGGATACGGCATGGCTGTTGCCATGAAGGCAAGAAGACTTGAAATGAAGCACGTTGTTGAAAGACTTGCTGAAAAGGCTGAATTTGCAGATGCTGCAAAGGCATGGCTCGACAACATGGAATGCTCAGAGAACGCCGGCAAGATGGGCGACGCTCTGGTTGCTGCATGTGAAGGCAGTGCAGATGAAGATGCTGTATACGTAGTAGAAAATAAGGACATGCTTCCAAGACCATCAATGTGGATCTTCGGTGGTGACGGATGGGCTTACGATATCGGTTACGGCGGTCTGGATCACGTACTGGCATCAGGCGAAAACGTAAACGTTCTCGTATTCGATACAGAAGTTTACTCCAACACTGGCGGACAGTCCTCAAAGTCAACTCCAATCGGAGCAGTTGCACAGTTCGCTGCAGCCGGTAAGGCTGTAACAAAGAAGAACCTGGCTCAGATTGCCATCGCATACGGATACGTATACGTTGCACAGATAGCCATGGGAGCTAACCCGGCACAGACTCTGAAGGCTCTGAGAGAAGCTGAAGCATATGATGGTCCATCACTCATCATCTGCTACGCTCCATGCATCAACCACGGTGTAAAGAAGGGCATGAACAAGGCTATGCTGGAAATGAAGGAAGCTGTAAGAGCCGGATACTGGAACCTGCTCAGATACAACCCTGCAGCAGTTGCAGAGAAGAAGAATCCGCTTTCAGTTGACAGTGCACCTCCAACTGAAGATTATGAAGACTTCCTCATGGGCGAAGTAAGATACAACTCACTGAAGCTGAAGGATCCTGAAAGAGCTGAAAAACTGTTCAGTGAAGCAGAAGACTTCGCTATGGAAAGATATAAGAAGCTTCTCAATCAGAAGAAGAGTCTTGAGCAGAACTAAGAGAAAGGAGTAGATACAATGTTCAAAGTAGTTAAAAGAAGACAATTAAACGACAACATGTTTTGGCTTGTAATTGAAGCTCCTCTCGTAGCTCGCAAAGCCAAGCCTGGACAGTTTGTAATTCTGATTACAGACGAATTCGGTGAAAGAATTCCTCTCACCATGGCAGGACACGATTCAGAAGCAGGCACAATCGACCTGATCTTCGCAGCAGTAGGCAGAACAACAATGCTCATGTCACAGCTGCAGGAAGGCGATGCTCTGCTGGACGTAGTAGGACCTCTCGGCAAGCCGACTGAAATGGACGGTCTGAAGAGAGTATGCGTTGTTGGCGGCGGTACAGGTAACGCACTGGCTTATCCTCTCGCTTGCGGAATGCACGATCACGGCGTAGAAGTAGACATGATCTGCGGATACAAGAGCAAGGATCTGGTAATTCTGGAAGACGAATTCAGAGCCGGTGTTGATAACCTTTACATGATGACTGACGACGGTACATACGGAGAAAAGGGATTCACTACAGATAAGCTCAAGGAGCTGATCGAATCAGGAAGAGAATATGATGAAATCGTTGCAGTAGGACCTCCGATGATGATGAAGTTCACATGCAAGATGGCATCAGATTATGGCATCCACTCAATCGCATCACTGACAGCTTACATGATTGACGGTACAGGAATGTGCGGCGGCTGCAGATGCAAGATCGGTGGAGAAGACAAGTTCGTATGTGTTGACGGCCCTGAATTTGACGGAGCGCTCGTTGACTGGGATGACCTCATTAAGAGATCAAACTACTACAAGGAGCAGGAAGCTGAAGACAGAGCTCACGTATGCAGATTAACAGGAGGTGTTCGTTACAATGATTAATTTAGTAAAGAATCAGAACCCGATGCCTGAACAGGCACCAGACGTTCGTAATAAGAACTTCCTGGAAGTAGCAGAAGGCTATACAGAACAGATGGCAATCAACGAAGCAATGAGATGTCTCAACTGCAGAAAAAAGCCTTGCGTGGCAGGTTGCCCTGTAAACATTAAGATTCCTGACTTCATTGCACAGGTTGCAATTGGAGAATTTGAAGAAGCATATCAGATTATTTCCGAAGACTCATCACTTCCTGCAATCTGCGGAAGAGTATGTCCTCAGGAAAACCAGTGCCAGGGCAGATGCGTTCGCTGTGAAAAGGGCGAATCAGTAGCCATTGGCAGACTGGAAAGATTCGTAGCTGACTGGCACGCAGCAAACTACGGCGATGAGGAAATCAAGCCTGTAGACACTAACGGCCACAAGGTTGCAGTTATCGGCGCAGGTCCTGCAGGACTGGCATGTGCCGGAGATCTGGTTAACAAGGGATATGAAGTTACTGTTTATGAAGCACTTCACAAGACTGGCGGCGTACTGGTTTACGGTATTCCACAGTTCAGACTTCCTAAGGAAATCGTTGCTGCAGAAGTTGCAAAGCTGGAAGCAAAGGGCGTTAAGTTCGTAACTGACGCTGTTGTAGGCAGAGCAATCACTGTAGATGAACTCATGCAGGAAGAAGGATTTGAATCAGTATTCATCGGAACGGGAGCAGGCCTGCCGTCATTCATGAGCATCCCTGGCGAAAACTACATTGGCGTATGCTCAGCAAACGAATATCTGACAAGAATCAACCTCATGAAGGCTTATCTGCCTGAATATGATACTCCAATCATGAAGGGCGACAGAATCGCAGTAGTAGGCGGCGGAAACGTTGCAATGGACGCTGCAAGATGTGCCAAGAGAATGGGCGCTTCAGAAGTATACGTTATCTATCGTCGTAGCATGGAAGAACTTCCTGCAAGAGCAGAAGAAGTACACCACGCTATCGAAGAAGGCATCATCTTCAAGCTCCTGAACAATCCTGTTCAGATTCTGGATGATGGCGACGGAAACGTTAGAGCAATCGAATGCGTTCAGATGGAACTGGGCGAACCTGATGCATCAGGAAGACGTCGTCCAATCGAAATCAAGGGGTCAAACTTCGAAATTCCTGTAGATATGGTAATCATGTCAATCGGAACAAAGCTGAACACTCTGATTCTTGACACTACTGACAAGCTCGAAGCCAACCAGAAGGGTGGCATCGGCACTGACGATGGCGCAGCAACAAACCGTGAAGGAATCTTCGCAGGCGGCGATGCTGTAACAGGCGCAGCAACAGTAATCAAGGCAATGGGAGCAGGCAAGGTTGCCGCAGCTTCAATTGACGAATTCCTCGGCAAATAAGCCGGATACATTCAAGCAAAAGCAGGTCACATGATCTGATAGACCCCGGGAATTAAATTTCCCGGGGTTTTTTGTGTAGGGCGTTTAAGCCCGTGCTGAGCACGCTGGCGTGCGAAGTATAATCCACCCGCTATGCGGGTGCGCGACGATGGTTTTACCAAAAAATCACCTTCAAGGTTATAATGTGGTTGTTCAAGCTACATTGTAACGAGAGGAAGGTGACTTTATGGCTAATAAAACAAACAGTTTGTCTCATACGAAATGGATGTGCAAATACCATATCGTATTCTCCCCAAAGTATAGACGAAAAATGATATACAATCAATATCGGGAGAGCCTGCAGGAAATAATAAGAACACTGTGTAAATACAAAGGTGTTGAGATACTGGAAGGACATATGATGCCGGATCATGTGCATTTGGTACTGAGCATTCCACCAAAGACAAGTGTGTCAAGTTTCATGGGCTATCTAAAAGGCAAAAGCGCTTTGATGATGTTTGAAAAACATGCCAATCTGAAATACAAATTTGGGAACAGGCACTTCTGGGCGGAAGGGTATTATGTCAGTACTGTAGGTCTGAATGAAGAGACAATAAGAAAGTACGTACGTGAACAAGAAAAGCATGATATTGCGATAGACAAATTAAGTGTAAAAGAGTACGAAGATCCATTCAAAAGATAGTGAGCGCCTTTGAGGCGCGGCCAAAGCGGCAAAGGCAATGTAGCTTGAACAAAGTTAAAGCTAGCGCCTTGAGACGCTAGCCGGTATTACTTGGGCTTATAGCCCTTGAGCAAACCACCCTTTTGAAGGGTGGTTATGATT
>JAUNIQ010000094.1 GCA_030535275.1 Bacillota bacterium
CAGTTGTTACTGCAGAGGAACACAGCGTAATCGGCGGACTGGGAGATGCCGTTGCACAGGTTCTGGTAAAGAACGCACCTTGCAGAATGGCAATGGTTGGCCAGCAGGATACATTCGGCGAATCAGGAAAGCCTGATGAACTGAGAGAAAAATATCACATGACCGCAGAGGATATCGTAAAGGCGGTAAAGGAGATTAAATGATTGTATTTGATCATGTAACAAAATACTACAAGTCAAACGTTGGTCTGGATGATGTTTCCGTTCATATCAACGAAGGCGACTTCGTATTCCTGGTAGGACCTTCAGGCTCCGGCAAATCCACATTTATCAAGCTTCTGATACATGAGATCAATGCCGACAAGGGTTCAATCAAAATCAAGGGACACGAGGTTACCAACATGTCAGCACGCCACGTGCCGATTCTCAGAAGAAGAGTCGGCATAGTGTTCCAGGACTTCAGACTTCTGCCAAAGAAAACCGTTTATGAGAATGTTGCTTTTGCAATGGAAATAATTCATAAGCCGAAGAAGCTGATTGCGAAGAACGTGCCTCAGGTGCTGACCATGATGGGCATTGCCGACAAGGCGGACAAGTATCCGGACGAGCTGAGCGCCGGCGAGCAGCAGAGAGTTGCCATCGCCCGTGCCATTATCAACCGTCCGAGAGTTCTCATTGCCGACGAGCCGACAGGAAACCTGGACCCTGACACTGCATGGGAAATCATGCAGCTGCTCAATCAGATCAACCAGCGTGGTACGACCATTCTCATGGTTACTCACGCCAAGGATATAGTGGACAAGATGGGCAAGCGAGTAATTGCAATCGAGAAGGGCCGTATCGTTCGTGACGAGTTCGGTGCTTACGGTTACAAGGAAGCCCTCGAGGACACCGAGATGACTTTTGATACTGTGCAGGTTCAGAGACGTGACACTGCCAGAGTCAGATTCAGGAGAGGAGGGGACATAGAGTAATGAAATCATTTGCTTACACTTTGAAACAGTCCTTCCTCCAGTTCGGAAGAAACCTGAACATGTCGCTCATATCTATTTTTGCCATCACCTGCATGATGCTGATTCTCAGTCTCTTCTTCATTCTGGTAATCAATATCAGCACGGCGGCAGAGACAATCAAGGGCGATTACGATTCAATCGAAATATTCCTGCTCGATGAGACTACACCGGAGCAGGCTGATGAAATGATTGCAGACCTGAAGACTCAGGACGGCGTTTCCGATGCCTACTACAAGTCAAAGGAACAGGCCATGGCCGAGTTCAAGGAAAGATGGGGCGATAACGGCTATCTGCTGGACAGCCTTGAGGACAATCCGCTTCCTAATTCAGTGGTAATCATCATAGGAGATCTTGAGAAGGCGGACGCACTGGCGACCCATGCCGAGCAGTTTGAGGGCATAGAGGACGTCAAGTACTACAAGAGCACAGTGGACAAGCTCCTTGAAGCTACCCGCTTCGTGCAGATTGCTGCCTTTGTAATAATGATATTCCTCATTATCATTTCAATCGTTGTTGTATCGAATACAATTAAGCTTACCGTATTCAACAGAGCTGAGGAAATTTCAATCATGAAATACGTAGGTGCGACCAACTGGTTCATCCGCGGTCCGTTCCTGGGCGAAGGTATTCTCATCGGTATCATTTCAGCTGCCATTTCTGTGGGACTGACGTACTTCGTATACGGAAAGCTTGTTGATGTCATAGGCGATCAGGTTTATCAGATGCTGTCCATGCCGATGGTACCTGCAAACTTCCTGATTGTTAATTTCGCGTGGATATTCCTGGCACTGGGAGTAAGCATCGGTTCATGCGGAAGTATCATTTCAATGAGAAGATTCCTCGATGCGTAATTGGGAGAATATATGAAACACAAGAAGAGATTAGCTTTCATAATTGCTTTGATGCTTTCAGTCTGTCTTGTCTTTGACACCAGCTCTGTTTTTGCAAAAAAATCTCTGGAGGATCTGCAGGACGAGATAGAGAAAAAGCAGGAGGAACTGGATAAGGGCATTAAGAAGGAACAGGATTATACCGAACAGATTAATGATCTGGAAAAGAAAATCTACCAGCTTAATGACCAGATTGCAGTTGCCGAAAAAGAGCTCGATAAACTTGAAAAGGAGCTTGAGGAGGCCCAGAAGAAGGTTGACAAGCAGAACGAAGAGCTTGGTGGCCGTCTCCGTAACATGTACAAGAACGGCAGTGTCGGCTTCATGGATGTACTCATGAACTCCAACAGCTTTTCGGAGTTTCTGACCAATCTTGACCTGGTTGAAAAGATATATGCCAGCGACAAGAGTGTACTGGAGGAGCTTCAGGCTGCACATGATGAAATAGAAAAGAAAAAGAACAAGGTTGAAAAGCTGACAAAGGAACTGAACGAATCACGTGCTCTGGCCAAGGATGAAATGGCCAATGTTGAAGCAGCCAAAAAGGAAATTGCGCAAGACAATGAGAAAAACGCTCAGATGCTTGATGACCTGGAAGCTCAGGCCCAGGCTGAGGCGGCTTCACTTTCTAATAACGGCTCAGTAAGTAACAGTAGCACTTCAACATACAGCGGCGGCGTATTCGCATGGCCGTCAGCTACATCGCGCACGATTTCATCGGACTATGGCTGGAGAATCTGCCCATTCCACGGCAAGGAATTCCACGGTGCAATCGATATTGCTGCCGGTTACGGTACTGCAATTCTGGCCTCGGCATCAGGTACCGTTATTTCTGCCGGATGGAACGGAGGCTTCGGTTATTCCATCAAGATCGACCACGGCGGCGGACTGGTGACTATGTACAATCACTGTTCAACACTGCTTGTAAGCTCCGGTCAGAAAGTAAGCCGCGGACAGACTATTGCCAAGGTTGGTTCAACAGGTTCCTCAACAGGACCGCACATTGACTACAGAGTGTTTAAGGACGGATCAACTGTAAATCCGCACAACTATCTGTAGTGTGCTTTGTTTGAAATAAAGAAGATAGAAAGAATGAGAACAAGCGAACAGATAATCAATGAAATACTGAATAAAAGAGGCATTTGCACAGAGGAGGAACTGGCGGAGTTTCTCTCTGACAAACCGACGAAAACCTACGATCCATTCCTTCTTGACGGCGTTCAGGAGGGAGTGGATTTGCTCTTATCTGAAATAGAGAAGGGAAGTCGTGTCTGTGTTTATGGCGACTATGACGCCGACGGTGTAACCGCTGTCTGCGTAATGGCTTGCGCAATGAATGCCCTTGACTGCGACTGGTTCTACTACATTCCGTCTCGTTTTGAAGAGGGCTACGGACTCAATGTTGCCGCTCTCGAAAAGATCAGGGAAGAAGGCGCAGGCGTCGTAATTACCGTCGACTGCGGATGCGTATCAAAGGCCGAGGTTGCCTTTGCACAATCCATTGGATTGAAGGTAATCGTAACCGACCACCACACCATCGAAGATGTAATGGCCGACTGCATAGTAATCGACCCGAAGAAGCCAGCTCGCTTCCTAGGCGATGCCGAGCCTTATCCATGCGCGGACCTTGCCGGCTGCGGCGTTGCATTCAAATTCGTTCAGGCACTGCAAAGGCAGGCAAATCTGCCGAAGAGCATTCTTAATGACGCACTGGACATGGTTGCCGTTGGGACCGTCGGGGACATTGTTCCTCTTCGCGATGAGAACAGAACTCTGGTGAAATACGGCACTGTCATTGCCAATTCCGGCAGAAGACCGGCTCTTAAGAAGCTGGCCGAGAACATTTCACTCAGTGAGATAAACTCCGAGAATATCGCTTTCGGAATCGTGCCTCACATTAATGCCTGCGGCAGAATGGACAGCGCCAAGGAGGCTGTTAAGCTGTTTTTGTCGGAAGATAGCACGGTAATCGGCGAGCAGGTTGGCAAGCTGGTTCATTTTAACAGCGAGAGAAAGCGCATTCAGGAGAAGGCCTACGAGGCCTGCCTGTCTCAGATTTCAGGCGATGAAAGCTTCATTATTCTCGTTGAAAACGACATGCACGAGGGCATTGCCGGTATCGTTGCCGGCAAGCTGAAGGACCGCTTTAACCGTTCGGTTATAATTGTAACTCCAAGCGGCGACGGTTTCCTGAAGGGCACCGGCAGAAGCATTCCGAAGATAGACATCTACAGTGTTCTAAGCAATGTTAATGCGGCAGGGCATGAGGCAAATGGCGAGGATCTTTTTGTCCGTTTTGGCGGCCATCGCAGCGCATGCGGATTCCTCATGAAAGAAGAAAATCTCGAGGCACTTAGAAGGGGTGTTGAGGCGCAGGTAATTGACCTGCTGTCTGAAGACTCTGAACTGTTCCATGTGCCTCTTGAAGCAGATACATATCTTGAACCGGCCGAGCTCAGCATTGAACTGGGTCGTGAACTGAAGAAGCTGGCTCCATTCGGAGAGGGTAATCCGAGTCCGAAATTTGCCATGAAGGGCATGCAGATTCGAGGATTGTCTTACATGGGGGAAGAGCGCACCCACGCCAGGTTCAGCGTTTTTGAGGGAGGTCCTGGTACCGGAGGCACTGGTGCGGGGCCTGTTTATGCGGCTTGCGTACTCTTCAGAAGGGCGCAGGAGCTTAAGGGCATACTTGAAGCCGGAAAGCCTGTTAACATGATCGGCAGCCTGAGTCATCAGATATGGCGCGCTCAGGAAAAAGTGCAGTTTATTGTGGAAGAGATTGAAATTGCAGAGGAGAATTAAATGCAGATTAGTAAAGTGAGATTTGTAATTACACTTGCGGTTGCTTTTGTAGTAGGAGCCGCAGTAATGTTCGGAGTAACACACTTCGGTCACGATTCCGCCAAGATTGACGAAAACAAGCTTGGGGCCATTCAGGAGCAGATTGACAAGTACTACCTGAATGATTGCGACCAGGAGGAGCTCATTGAATACGTTTACAAGGGCTATGTTGCAGGTCTCGGCGACCCGTATTCGCTTTACATGTCCAAGACGGAATATGAATCCTGGCTGGCTTCCGCAACCGGCGATTATGACGGCATAGGAATGACATTTACCGAGGATAAAAACGGCAATTTCGTTGTCCTGGAGGTTACTAAGGATTCTCCTGCAGAGAAGGCTGATGTCAAGTCCGGAGATTACATTCTGACTGTTGACGGCGAGACCTTTGAGAGCAGTGATGTCATGGCTGCGGCCATTCGCGGTCAGGCCGGCACTAATGTTACCATCGAATTCATGCAGGATGAAAAGAAGGTAAGCAAGACTATTACTCGTGACCATATTATCCAGCAGAGTGTTGAATATAAGATGCTCGACGGAGATATCGGTTACATTCAGATATCAAAGTTTATTAACAGCACAAGTGAGGACTTTGATGCGGCTCTGAAGAATCTGACAGCCAAGGGTGCCAAGTCCCTGATTCTTGACCTTCGTGATAACTGCGGCGGACTGGTTAACGAATGCGTTGAGGTTGCCGACGAGTTCCTGGATGAGGGCCCTGTATGCTACGTTGAAGACAAGAACGGAAATACCGAATCATATGACGCTGAGGACGGCAAGACAAAGCTGCCTACAGTTGTTCTGGTTAACGAGAACAGCGCATCCGCATCAGAAATTCTTGCCGGTGCAATGCACGACAATGATTATACCCTCATTGGTGAGAAGACATTCGGCAAGGGCGTAATCCAGACAACAGAACAGCTTAGCGACGGTTCTGCACTGAAGCTGACAATCATGCAGTACCTGTCACCGGACAAGCATGTGATCCATAAGAAGGGCATCAAGCCTGATATCGTAGTTGAGGATAAAGAAAAGACCGAAGCTGATGAGCAGCTCGATAAGGCTATTGAAGAGCTGAAAAAATAGCCGTTTTGGGCTTGCCTTTGCATAATCATTCATTTAATTTAATACATTAAAGATTGTTGACTTTACAGTATTAAAGTGTTATCATTTAGGCAGTACAGTAGAAGGGAGTGAACGTAATGGCATACGATTCAAAATTCAAGAGGGACGACATTGACGAACTGTTCAAGGCTGTTCTGTTACTTGAAGATGAAGAAGACTGCTACAGATTTTTCGAAGACATCTGCACAATCAATGAAATCCATGCTATTGCTCAGAGACTGCAGGTAGCAAAGCTTCTGTCAG
>JAUNIQ010000095.1 GCA_030535275.1 Bacillota bacterium
GTCAGAAACGCCTACAACCTTGATGAACCATGCATCATTTGCATTTTCATTAATCATTTCAGGAGCGTCCAGAAGTTCTTCATTGATCTCTGCAACTGTTCCTGATACAGGTGAGAAAATGTCTGATACAGCCTTAACTGATTCAACGTCAGCAAAGCTTTCACCGGCAACTACTTCATCACCAGGTTCAGGCAGGTTTACGAATACCAGATCACCAAGTTCTGACTGTGCAAAGTCTGAAATACCAATTGTAGCAGTATCTCCATCGATTACTACCCATTCATGTGATTTTGCATAAAGTGCGTCTTTCTTAAGTTCCATTTTATTTCTCCTTATTTAATAAAAATAATTGTTATCTATGAAAATGATACACTGGGTCAGAAGAACCGACCCCCTGTCCCATTTCTAGCGCTTGTAGAACGGCAGTTCAATTACTTCGGCTTCTACTCTTCTGCCTCTTACGTCGATTTCCATCTTTGTGCCGATTTCCTTGTATTCTCTAGGGATTCTGGCCATTGCGATCGGATAGTCGAAGTATGGGCATTTGGTTCCTGATGTAGTGTAACCGATTTTCTCGTCACCGACGTAGATGTCCTGATGTTCACGGGCAATTCCTCTGCCTGTGATCTTCAGTCCTACTCTTACCACTGCAGGTTTGCCGGCTTCAAGCATCTGCTTCTTGCCGATGAAGTCTTCTTCCTTCTTCAGTTTGATGGCAAACATGAGGCCTGCTTCTCTAGGTGAAATTTCGTCATTCATTTCGTGTCCGTAGAGCGGCATTCCGGCTTCCATTCTCAGGGTGTCACGTGCACCAAGTCCGCAAGGAATGAGACCATCGTCTTTACCTGCTTCGTAGATTGCATCCCACATCTCAGGAGCTTTTGCTGCAGGGAAGTACAGTTCTACGCCGTCTTCTCCTGTATATCCTGTTGTTGAGCAGATGCAAGGGATTCCGGCAACTTCGGCACCCATCTTTGAGTAATAGTATTTTTCAGGAATGCTTCCAGGTTTGCAGATTTTGCTGATAATATCCTTAGCCTTAGGACCCTGAACGGCAATCTGTGCGTACTGGTCGGATACATCTGTGAAAGTAACATCACCAAACTGGTGGTCGCACATCCACTTGTAATCCTTGTCCTTGTTTGCTGCATTAACAACAAGGAAATACTTGTTATCATTCATCTTGTAAACGATAAGGTCGTCTACTGTTCCACCGTTTTCATTGCACATCGGTGAGTATCTGGCCTGTTCGTCTACCATGTTTGTGAAATCATTTGTCAGCATCATCTGAAGATTTGCAAGTGCATCAGGACCTTCGCAGATGATTTCTCCCATGTGGGATACATCAAACATGCCTGCTGCTGTTCTTACAGCCATATGTTCCTTGATAACGCCTGAATCCTTGTACTGTACTGGCAGGATGTAACCTCCGAAAGGTACCATCTTTCCGCCGTATTCAAGATGCTTTTCGTACAGTGGTGTCTTGAGATCCATAAAATCCTCCTGTTTTAATAATATAAACTTACATTAATGAACTATTTGATTTTTCTGGCTTCGATATAGTATCTCTTGTCTTCAGCGTGTCCCATTGAGAATGTCTTTCTTGGAAGTGCACCATCGTTAATTACTGACTTGAACAGATCGCCCTTGTCCATTGCAGGAAGCAGGAATGACATGCATCCAGGCTTCTTGCCCAGTTCAATGGTGATTTCATCGCCGTGAACGTAGTCGATACCAATATTATTAGCCTTAATATATTTATCCAAGAAGCTCTGAAGTGTTCCAACTTCAAGCTGTGCCTTAGGATCAGGAATTGTTATGAAGCCTTCTGCTCCATCGTATGCGTACTGGATTACGTGACCTTCGCCCTTTCCTTCATAAGTACCAGGGTATTCTTCCTTGAGTGCTTCCATGAGTGCAGGAGCGTCTACGTCGAAGAGTACTCTGTGAATAGGTTCAAATTCCAGTGCTGTATCATAAAGGTTTACGATTTCAACCAGTGCATATCTTGAAGGAAGTGTATTTTCGCTTCCCGGACCGAACTTAGCCTTTTCTTCTTCGTAGAGAGCCTTTGCTGAAGCCAGTGAATGGTTTCCGTCACCTACTGCAAAGAGCAGAGGCTGTTCGTCTGCCAGCTTTTCAAGTGCTGCTGATGCGCCTGCCTGCAGATCTGCAGGAACCAGCCATGCCTTGGCATGTCCGCCGCCTTCCATCAGATCGAAATCATAAAGAACTTCGCTGCATCCCTTGAGAGGTCCGATTACAGTATCGTCAACATCATCAATGAGAAGCATTACATGCGGAAGTTCAACTGCAGCGTCTCTTCTTACAGCCTGGCGAGGCGGAATTCTGTCAAGAACAGTACCTTCTGTTGCTCTAACCAGTGAAGTTGAGCCAACTGAATAGTCATATTCCTCCAGGTCAATCTTGCCGATGAGACCCTTTCTTACCTTGCCGTCTGACTGAACTCTTTCAAGATAGATCATTGCATCCGGATATTCCTTAAATACACCATTTGCAAGATAATCCTTCATTGTTGAATTAATCTTGTTGATATGTTCTTCAGTGTGTCCGTCTGAAAGCTGTGCTTCCGGAAGGATGATTCTGAATGTTGAAGGCTTGTCACCTACTGTTTTCTCAACTCTTTCCCAGTATTCAGGCTGTGATGTAAACTGGTCGCATGCTACAACGGCCCAAGTTTCATAATTTCCATCTGCCGGTAAAAGAATGTCTGCTGCTGAAAAACCTGTTTTGCTCATAACAATTATCTCCTTTAAGAAAAAAATATATATAATTATTCAAAAAAATCATAACATAAAAAGCCCGTCAAAACAACGGACTTTTTAGTACGATAAAGCGATATATTATGTATTTTTTTGCGAACAATTTACTATTCACATAAGGTGAATCTCCAGGCGCAGCAGCCTTCCCTTTCCTCCTCGGTAATGTCGGGATAACAGCTTATGCACTCACAGTCTATTCTGTCATCTATTACTTTTGCAAAATCAGCATATTCTATTTCCCCAATGGCTTTGCACGGGTGCCATTCCATGCCCTTGCGACTTCTGGCTCGCTGCACTCTGCAGTTAAGTGTTCTGTAAGTGAGAGTATTGCCATCGATGATGTATTCCTCGTCGTTGAGATTGGCATAAAGTCTCATTCTCATTGCCTTTTCAAGGCCTTCAAGGCCTGCTCTGTCAGGCAGTCCCAGGAATTCCTTGACTCTTTTGGCCTCAATCACTGTAAATGAACGCCATATTTCCTTGTCGCAATCCATGGCTCCGTCCATTCCGTGTCTGCTTTCAACAGACTGGAACCACAGCCCGTCACAGGCCAGCCAGTCCTTGGAATAGATTTCAACCAGTTCAATAAGCTGCTCTTTGCTCAATTCATTCAGTACCTTGTTCATTTTTAGCCTCTTTTCTTAGTCATTTACCACATGATAATTGCTCTGACAGGACATACAGGCGCGCAGTAACCGCAGGTCAGACACTTGTCATGGTCAACATCTGCCGTTCCGTGAGCTGTCATGTAAATCGCTCTGCTCGTGCACCTTTCAACGCAGGTTCCACAGCCTTCGCAGTCGCCCTGATCAATATGAATCTTTTTGAATTTAACATCAGGCTGATAATCTTCAGGAAGCTTTCCCTCAGCATAAGCCACCAGATCATCTATTTCGGATTTTTTGCCGCATCCAATCATTATTGTATGAACACCCAGATCTCTGACGTAATTAAGAGATTTCATGTAGGTATCGGTAAGATTTCCGCCACCAAAGGCCTTCATGCCGAATATGCATTTGCCTGCGTCGATGCACATCTGTATAGCCTTTGCCATTTCATCGGCTGTTGCCGGCTCTGAACCTCTTCTGATGCCGAGCCCCGCATAGTTAATGAGCGGAAATACAATATCGCATTCAGGAATGCCCGACATCTTTTCAACAACATCAACATGATGTGTGGAAACTCCAATTGCCTTTACAATTCCCTTTTCCTTATAGTCGCAAAGGCATTTCCAGGCGCCTGCCCTGTTATCCCAGTCAGGATCCTGTCTGACCTCATGAAGCTTGAAAATGTCGATTTTATCAATGTTCAGAGCATCAAGACATTCCCTGATGGCAAATTCCATATCTTCATAAGACGATTCAAGGCATTTGCTTGCAATAATAGGTCTTTCCGGATTATCTTCGGACATGTCAATGTCCTTAAATGCTTCTCTCATATACGGATAAGTCTGATAGTACTGAGCCGTATCGAAAAGCCTTATTCCCTTGTCGTAGGCATATTTAACAATCTCAGCACCCTCTTCAAGAGGCAGATCCAGCTGAGTGTTTCCAATAGTCAGCACCCCCAGTCCAACCGGTGTTGACTCTATTCCTGTATTCGCAAAGCTTACTTTTTTCATCTAATAAATCCTCCCCCTATAACGAGGTCTCCGTCATAAAATACAATGGACTGTCCGGGCGTTGCGGCTCGCTGAGCTTCTGCAAAAACAACCTTAACATTGCCTTCATCATCAAATGAAAGCACTGCATCAGCCGGCTTTGCCGCGTAGCGGATTTTTGCCTGAACATTGTTAATTTGTTTACATAATATGTTTCCTGTAGATTCCACCACATTTGAAAACAGATCTTCATTTTCTCCGAGAATTACAGCATTTCTATCTGCATCTATTTCTGTTACAAAAGCAGGCCTGCCAAGTGCTATTCCAAGGCCCTTTCTCTGGCCGATTGTATAGCTGCAGATGCCCTTATGAGTACCGAGAACCCTGCCCTCAGCATCCAGAAACGGTCCTTCAGGTGCCTTGCATCCCTTTCTTGACAGGAAATCAAGATAGGTATCGTCCTTATCTACAAAGCATATTTCCTGGCTGTCCTTATCCTCGGCATTATCAACGCCGGCGCTTCTTGCCAGAGTTCTGATTTCTTCTTTATCTGAATAGCCTTCAAGAGGCAGAACCAGCCTTGAAATCTGTTCCTGAGTAAGTCTGTAAAGCATGTAGGACTGATCCTTTGCTTCGTTTGCGGACTTCCTTATGAACCATTTGTCTGCTTTTGCATCATAATATGTGCCTGCGTAATGGCCCGTTGCTATGTGATATGCACCCAGCTCATCGGCAGCTTCAACAAGTGCCCTGAATTTGATTTCAGGATTGCAGATTATGCAAGGATTAGGGGTTCTTCCCGACATGTATTCACTGCAGAAATTATCAACAACGATTTTATCGAAATCTGCAGACATATCCCTGTATACAAGCTCTATTCCTAGCTGCTGTGCGGCTCTCTCAGCCTTTTTTCTGCCTTCGGCGACATTCTTATCACAATTCATGCAAAAGTCGCTCAGAACATTAAAATACAGGCCTATGACCTCATAGCCCTGCTTTTGCAATATTAAAGCAGCGGCAGTGCTGTCGACACCACCGCTGAGTCCCAGTATTACTTTGTTTCGATCTGATTTACTGTCCATTTCCGCAGCCCTGGCAGCCTGCCTCTTCATCTTCTTCGCAATCATCGTGATGTTCTGCATCAGGATCATATCCTTCCAGTCCGGCATATTCCTTGCCGTGTGACTGTGCATAATCATAAATTGCGTTCTTGATAGCATGCTCAGCCAGCATTGAGCAGTGAATTTTAACAGCCGGAAGTCCGCCGAGTTCTTCTACGATCTTTTCGTTTGATACTTCCAGTGCCTTTTCTACTGTCATGCCCTTGATAAGTTCAGTTGCCATGCTTGATGAAGCAATTGCGCTGCCGCATCCGAATGTCTTGAACTTAGCATCCGTAATTACATCGTTTTCGTCGATGCTCAGTGTAACCTGCATCATGTCTCCGCATACAGGGCTTCCATAGATGCCCTTGCCGTCTGGATTCTCGATTTCTCCAACGTTTCTTGGATTCATGAAGTGTTCCATTACTGTATCGTTATATAAAGCCATGTTTTTACCATCCTTCCGCACCGTTAACCGGTGATAATTCTCTGAGTTTTTCTACAACTGTCTTGAGTGTATCAACTACATAGTCA
>JAUNIQ010000096.1 GCA_030535275.1 Bacillota bacterium
ATGTTCCGCACCAAGCCCTGTGCCGACCATGATTGCCACAGGAGTGGCAAGGCCGAGAGCACACGGACACGAAACAACCAGAACCGACACACCGATCATGATTGCTCTGGCAGGCTCAAAGTCTGACATGAGCCATACTGCTGTCGCTATTACCGCTATTGCCATTACTATAGGAACAAATACTCCGGCAATTCTGTCAGCCGTTCTGGCAATCGGTGCCTTGGAAGCGCCCGCTTCATCCACCAGCCTTATTATCTGTGACAATGTAGTGTCTTCGCCTACTCTCGTGGCTTTGAATTCAATATGTCCGGTAAGATTTGAGGTGGCCGAGCACAGCTCTTCGCCGACTCCTCTTTCTACCGGAATGCTTTCTCCCGTAAGGGCGCTTTCATCAATTGTTGTGCTCCCTCTTGTTATTACTCCATCAACAGGAATCCTCTCTCCGGGTTTAACTGCCACTATATCTCCTGCATAAAGTTCTTGAATTGGTATCTGCAGCTCTTTTCCCTCGCGTATTACTGTAGCCTCCTGCGGAGTCATTTCAAGCAGTTTCTCGATAGCACCGGTTGTTCTGCCTTTGGCTATTGCCTCCAGGAATTTACCCAGAGTAACAAGGGTGAGAATCATGCCCGCCGATTCGAAATAAAGCATTACAACTGCCGCAGCGCTGCCAACGGCAATAAGGCTGTCCATATTTGGGCTTCTTCTCGCCAGCATGGCGAAGCCTACAGTGTAATATTTATAGTTTACAGCAATGATCGGCACAGTGAGCGCCGCCTCAATGGCAATAACATAGGCTCTGTTCAACTGGAGGGCACCCGTCATCTGACACATTGCCAAGATAAAAAGGGGCACACAAAACACAAGACTGACTATCAGCCGTTTTCGCATTTCCCCTGTTCTTGCTTTTGTAATTTCCCCGGCGCCAGGCCGGTGGGCTTCCTCGTCTGCTTCCGAGGCCTCGTAGCCTGCGCCATCAACGGCGTCCATGATGTCCTGACTGCTGCAGACTCCCTCGTCGTAATTTACGACCATGGAATTCGCCAGCAGATTGACCTCAACCGTCTGTACGCCGGCAAGAGCAGCGACGCATTTTTCTACTCTGGCAGAGCAGGCAGCGCAGCCCATTCCTCTTACATCGAATTTCTTTTTCATTTCCTTCTCCTATGATATAATTATAACACGAAACGACGGAGGTGTATTTTATGAAATTTTATATCGCTGATGCATTCACCGGCGAAGTGTTTGGCGGCAATCCGGCAGGCGTGGTAATTCTGGACAAGGGCCAGGATTTTCCTGATGCAGAAACAATGAGAAAAACCGCAGCTGAGCTGAGATACTCTGAAACAGCATTCATCAAACAGCTCGACGAAGGCGTATTCAATGTGCGCTACTTCACTCCTGCTGATGAGGTTGATCTCTGTGGTCATGCTACCATCGCAAGCTTCCACTGTCTGAGAGAGGCAGGCCTTGCAAAGGCAGGAACGACGGTACTTAATAAAACACTGGCCGGCGATTTGAATATTGAAATAGCTCAGGACTCCATTCTTATGGACATGGCAATTCCTGAATATATAGGGGACATCAAGGACGAAACGGCAATGCGCGAGCTCTATGAGATCATGGGTCTGTCATATGATGACAACATCCCTGAACTGGAGCGTCAGTGCGTTGCAAACGGCGGCGACGGAAGCGGCCTGAAACCTGAAATGATTTCAACAGGCCTCCCTGACATCATGATGCCGGTTGCAAACCGCCAGCAGCTTGAAGCCATTTCTCCTGACTTCCCTGCTCTCACTGAACTGTCGAAAAAGTACGATGTTGTAGGCGTACACGCCTTCACTCTTGACGGCGGTCAGTTCCGTCCTCTTAAGGAAGACGGCAAAAGCATATCCGGATCAACTGACTATGATCCGAATGTTACGGCCTTCTGCAGAAACTTCGCTCCTCTCTATGACATCAACGAAGAGGCTGCAACGGGAACCTCAAACGGCGCTCTCACATACTATCTTATGAGAAATGAACTGGTTGTACCGGTTCACAGCTGTGACATGAATAGTGGAGTATGCGGCAGCCGCGCCGACTGCTGCTTCATCCAAGGCGAAGCTATGGATCGTCCATCAGCAATCCGATCCCGCACAGACGGTGTGAAGATTCAGGTCGGCGGCTCCGCAGTAATACTCGCTGAAGGAAATATAAATATCTAACATATATCTAAGGAGGAATTAAAATGAATTTACTCAACATTCTTACTTCTGCTCTTACAAGCAAACCTGCACTGCACGCTATAGCAGAAAAGACAGGACTCTCAGAGAAGACTATCGCAGCAATCATCGGTATTGCAGTACCTCTTCTCATCAAGTATCTGACAAGTAATGCAAAGGCAGAAGGCGGCGCTTCATCACTGCTTGAAGCTCTGGGACAGCACAAGAACAAGAAGCCTGTAGAAGCTCAGCTTAAGGAAGCTGATGAAGAAGACGGTCTGGCAATTCTGGGCCACATCTTCGGCAAGAAGCAGGATGCAGTTGTTAAGGAAATGTCCACAAAGGCAGGCGTTGAACCTAAGACTCTCATTAAGGTTCTGGGCATCATTGCTCCATTCATCCTCAGCGGACTGTCAGCTACTGCACATTCAGCAAACAGCCAGCAGGCTGCCGGTGTTGACCTTTCAGATGGTTTCGACATGAGCGACCTGATGGGTATTCTGGGCACTGCAGTATCAGCAGGAAGCGGTCATTCACAGCAGAATGATTCAGGTGTTAACGGGGGACAGCTTCTGAACACACTGCTTTCACTGATGTAATTTTAACACTTAAAAAGATGACAGGCCTGCCTGTCATCTTTTTTATATGTGTAGATAATAGCACGTTACTTCGTACACTTTCCGTACAGGTTGCGGACACTTTCCGTACAAAACAGCACTTTTTTGCCTTTTTGCTGTATAATATGCCTATACGGAGGAAAAATCATGGATTATTCAATTATAATAAAGACTTTTGATGAAATGACAGGCCGGGAGCTCTACGAGGCAATGCGCCTGAGACAGGACGTTTTCGTTCTCGAGCAGACATGCCTCTATCCGGATCTTGACGGCCGTGACTACGACTGCTGGCACGTAATGGCCTTTGATAATGCAAAGGCAGACGGCGACGAGGAGCTGGTTGGCTATCTGAGAATTCTTCCTGCAGGGCAGACCTTTGATACCATCGCCATAGGAAGAGTGCTTGTACGCGAAAACAAGCGCTATGACGGCATAGCCAGACTCATGATGGAAAAAAGTCTACATTATATAAAGGAGACTCTTGGGGAGACACATGTCAAGCTTTCCGCCCAGCAGTATCTGATAAAGTTCTATGAATCCGTCGGCTTCAGGATAATTTCCGAAGGCTATCTGGAGGATGGAATCCCACACATTGATATGGAAATGAAAAACGACTGAGCATTGCTCAGTCGTTTTCCTATTCTGTCTTTATCACCGTCATGATGATTAGATCAATTTGTTAATTAGTCTTCCTGTTTTCTTCTGCGACCTGCGAAGAGTGCTGCTCCTGCTCCGACCATTGCCAGAATCATGAGGATGAGTGGTAGAGGCAGGTTAGTGCTGTCGCCGGTCTTAACGAATGTGCCAGGCTTAGCCTTATTTGTGAGAGTGATGCTTACACTTTCGTAATCGACATTTACTTCGAAGCTCTCCTTATCAAATGATGGAGTGAACTTGAACTTGCTGTCGACGATATTGCCATTTGCATCTGTTTCTGCTACATAGTATGTTCCAAGAGGAATCTTTGTAATATCTTCTATTCTGGTGGCCTGACTCTGATTCTTAAGAGTGATTGGGTAAGTCTTGTAAATCTCAGTCTTTTCTGCATCAGTAAATAATGTGATATAGAATGTTCCGCTGTACTTATGAGCATTGTTGTCGCTGTCAACAACCTTCTTTGTCAGGCTAAGTTCAGTATACTTTCTGTCCGGAATATCGTTCAGGATATTGTCGAATACGAAGTTATTGTTGTCCTTGCCTCTTTCAGTTGTTGCAACATTTTCTGCACCTTCAACATTTGGTCCCATTTCCACTCTGTAGTTCTTGCCGTCAATATTCATTGTTACGACAGGTTTGAGCAGCTTGCCGCTGGCGTCTGTTTCACCTACATAGTATTCTGTGTCAGCTTCAAGACCTGTAAATGTTACTGTATTTGAAGTAGCTGAATCGTTGAATGTAAGCTTTTTAACATCTGTTACCTGATTTGTCAGTTCCTTGTCGGAATACAGTGCAATGTAGAAGCTTGCTTCCTTTGCAGTGTAATCTTCCAGATCGCCGCCGTCGTCATGCTTCAGGTTCTTTGTTACTGTCAGGCTTGTTGGCAGGTTCTTGGCAACAACCTCAACATCTCCTGAGAGAACCAGTTCGGATACCTTGACGAATTTTCCGTTCTTCTGAACGATTTCATAACCGCCCTCTGAAACCGTAACCTTCCATGGACCTACATCGCCGATGTAATAGCCTGATGGAGGTGTTGTTTCTGTGATTGTGTATTCTCCCGGTTCAGTGAATTCGAATGATGTTTTACCGTCTTCTCCTGTAGCTTTGGTTGTCCATGATTCGTTTGTCTCGTCATTTGTGATTGTGAAGATTGCGCCTTCAAGTGCATCTTCTGTATTTGCATCAACCTTTAAGATTGGCAGATCAACCGGTGTCAGTTCTACCTCAGGCTCGATGATTGAGTTGATGAGCGTGAACTCAAATGTGTAGTCTTCAAGTTCATCCTTAACTTCGAACTTGCCATCGTTTGAGAAGCTTGGTGCATACTTAGGTGCTGCCACCTCATTACCATATGCATCAGTTTCCTTCAGCATGTATTTGCCGTAAGGAATATCTGTAATAGTGGCAGGGTCAGCGTTGCTGCTTGCATTGCTCAGTTCAATCTTTGCGATTGCCAGCTTCTCCTTGTCATCTCCAACATAGAGCTGGTTGGTGTATTCGCCTGTTTCCTCATCCCATTCGAATACTGTTACATAGAATGTGTCGTTTACCTTAACAGGATTATTGTCATATACAACATTCTTTGTAATTTCAACTGTACCGTCTTCCCAGAATCCCGGAGGAGGTACATTGCCGTACATGTTCCACAGGTCTACATTTTTTGTAGTTGTTGAAGATGATGTTACCTCTCCAATGTATGGGAGTGAATCCGGAGCATCTTCATCCGTTGGATCTACGAAGCTGATCTGGAATGCCTTTGTGCCGGTAGTTCCTGAACCTTCCAGCGGTGTTCCGTCCTTGTCTGTTTCTGCAACATAGAAGTGCTGTTCCTTAGGAACATGGAATTCTACATATGCTGATGAAGCATTATCGAACTTGATTTCCTTAACTTCTACAGCCCTCGTGAGACCCTGGTCGTAGAACAGTCCAACATAGTATGATCCGTTTCCTGTAAGTGGAGTTCCGTTATCAGTGATTACATACTTTGTAACCTTGATCCATGCATCGTTTGGACGATTCAGCTCGTTTACAACAGTCAAATTATTCTTGCCGTTATCATATGTTACTTCAGCAGATAATTCATAAGTGCTATTGTCTTTTGTTACATCAACCTGTACGTCGTGTTGAGTTGTATCGTACTCAACTTTTTCGATGTTGCCTCTCTGTTCTTTAATTGTATAGTGGTATGTTCCCGGCTCGTCAAATACGATTCCACCGAAGGATGCATCTCTGCTGTCCTTAGTAGTAGTAACCGTTGTATCAATAGGATCGCCGTTAATATCCTTCATTGGTGCATTGCCAACAGGGGCAATGTCGAACTTGAACTCTGCGTTCGGATATTCGCCCCATACGTCTGCTTCAGTCTTCTTGTCGATGAATGACTTTGCAACCATCGGTGATGCAACTGTAGGAACGAATGTATTGTGGAATGTGAATGCATTCTCTCCAT
>JAUNIQ010000097.1 GCA_030535275.1 Bacillota bacterium
GCAGAAGAACCGGTAGCAGAGCCGGTTGAAGATGTAAAGGAAGATCACAATGAAAGTGACGATTAAGGACTGCCTTGAACTTGACGCATTCAGAAATGCGACAGTGTTATCGGGCGAAAACAGCCTTGACGGTGAAGTCAGAGCGGTTTCGGTTCTTGATGTATGTGACGAAGAAGATTATGACCTGATTGGCGGAGACAGAACAGAAATACTTCTGACGAGATTCCTCAACGCGAAAAATGATACAGAAAAACAGTGCAGACTGGTGAAGGCCGTTGCCGAAAAGGGCTGTGCGGCACTGGCTGTATTTAGTGCGGGCAAAACCTTGGCAGCCATTGACGAAAGTCTTGTTGAAGCGGCACGTCAGGAAGGGCTGGTGCTCATAAAGATGCCACCTGCAGTAAGCTATTCGCAGGTCATCTCAGATGTAATGGACGAGGTTCTTTACGGAGAGAACTTCAGCAACTCCCTTATCAGCAACACAATCTTCCACCTGCTGAATTTCGAGAAGCACGCAAGCTTCCAGGCGGCAGTAAAAGAGGCGGCAATCAACAATGATTTCCAGCTGATTCTCCTTAGTGAGGACTTTAATCCGGTGCTCACAATTGAAACCCGCCACAAGGCGACGGTTGCAGACGCCATCAGGCTCGGTCGTGAGCGCAATGTTGGCGGAGACAGCGGCAAGGTCTACACCATGATTGATGTAAATGGCGTATTGACCTACTGGGGCCCGGTTGACATCGGAACAGACAAATACTACATGTTCATCGTGGACAACGAAGATTCATATACTGCAGGCGAAATCACCAAGCTGGCAGAGATTATCGAACTGGCAATGGGCATGTGGAAATACACACCGGAGCGAGATGCAAAATCAGAGTTCATAAAGGCTCTCATCAGGGGCAACAAATCTCTGGCATACACCCTTCAGGATGAGGCCAAGCTCAGCGGCGGAGACATTGTCAGCGTATTCCTTATCAAAGGAATAGACAAAGAACGCGAGGCGGCTGCCTTTGCAGAATTTGAGAAGAAGACTGACATGGAGATTCTCAAGATTGCAGAGGAAGACGAGACCTACGGCATGATTCTGAAAACCGAAGACAGTGAGGATTCGGAAGGCTGGCAGGCCGACTGCACCGAGCTCTTTGGCGGACTCAAGGAGAACAAGGGAGTGCGCATTTTCCATGTGACCGGTCTTAATGGAATTGAGGGCGCCGGCGATGGCTACAAGCTTATCAGTGAAAGCTGGAACTTCGTTCAGAGCGTATTCCCGTATAAGCGCGTGTTCACAAAGTATGAAATGACCCTGGTAAACAACTGCATCAATATTCAGATCCAGGGCGGCTTCGTCAAGAAGAACTACGTTGAACTGCTGGAGCCGTTCAAGGCACTTGGAGAACATAAGAGCAGGCAGCTTTTGGAGACACTGGAAACCTTTGTCCTCGATGCGGGAATGAACAGCGGCAAGACTGCCGAGTTCATGAACATTCACGCCAACACCGTTCAGTACAGATTGAAGAAGATCAACGAAATGCTTGGTGTTGAGGTGACGGGAAACAGAGTTATCCCGGGACTTACAATGGCTCTGGCGCTCAAGAGACTGGAACGTGTGGTCAGCTAATGCTTTATTCAAATAGAGCAACAAATATTTGTATACTTTTTGCTTTTAAAAAAATCCCCCTTAACAAGAAGGGGGATTTTTCTGTATAATAGGTATGTTGGAAATGTAAACAATTATTTTTAATAAAAAGGAGAGATAGAATGTATTTCAACTATTTAGACAAAGCTGACCCTGAAGTAGCTGCTTCAATTAAGCGCGAGATCAACCGTCAGGAAACAAAGATCGAAATGATCGCTTCCGAAAACTTCGTTAACTACGAAATCATGGAAGCTGCAGGAAGCGCACTTACTAACAAGTATGCAGAAGGCTATCCTGGCAAGAGATACTACGGCGGATGCGAATTCGTAGACGAAGTAGAGCAGCTGGCAATTGACAGAGCATGCAAACTGTTCGGAGCAGACCACGCAAATGTACAGGCACACTCAGGTGCAAATGCAAACACTGCAGTATATCAGGCAGTTCTGAACTATGGCGATACAGTACTCGGCATGGACCTGTCAAACGGCGGACACCTTTCACACGGATCCCCAGTTAACATTTCAGGTAAGTCATATAACTTCGTTGCTTACGGACTTGGCGAAGATGAAAGAATCGACTATGACAATGTTAGAGAAATGGCTAAGCAGTACAAGCCAAAGCTCATCGTAGCAGGCGCATCAGCTTACCCGCGTGCAATCGACTTCAAGACTTTCAAGGAAATCGCAGATGAAGTTGGCGCACTGTTCATGGTTGACATGGCACATATCGCAGGTCTGGTTGCAGCAGGTCTCCACGAGAACCCTGTTCCATACGCAGACATCGTAACAACTACAACTCACAAGACACTGAGAGGACCTAGAGGCGGAATGATCCTCTGCACAGAAGAACTGAAGAAGGCTATCAACTCAGCAATCTTCCCTGGACTTCAGGGCGGACCTCTCATGCACATAATCGCTGCCAAGGCGGTATGTCTCCACGAGGCAATGCAGCCTGAATTCAAGGCTTACCAGCAGCAGGTTATCGACAACGCTCAGGCACTGGCAGCAGGCATGAACGCTCACGATTTCGAACTGGTATCCGGCGGCACTGATAACCACCTGATCCTGGTTAAGCTCCTGAACAAGGATATTTCAGGAAAGAAGGCAGAAAGACTTCTCGACGAAGCCAACATTACAACTAACAAGAACGCAATCCCTAACGACCCTCGTAAGCCTATGGTTACTTCAGGTCTCAGAATGGGAACTCCTGCAATGACTTCAAGAGGATTCAAGGAAGACGATGTTAAGCTGGTAACAGATGCAATCGCTCTCGTAATTGACAATCCTGAAGACGAAGCCAAGATGGCTGAAGCAAGAGAAATCGTTAAGTCACTGACTGACAAGTATCCGCTCCACAAGAACTTCCCATACTAATGAGAATCGGTAGTGAGTACTACAAGACCCTTCGCAAAAGCAGACTTTTCGCAGGGTTAAAAGAAACGGAAATCGAAGAAGCGCTGAAACTGTTCGGCGCTTCTTTTCGTGAGTATGAGAGGGGCGAATTCCTACACAGAGCCGGAGAACCACTGAAAAAATTCGGACTGCTTGCAGCGGGCACGGTTAATGTCTACAGCGATGACATTTACGGAAACCGCATGCTGATGGCCAGTGTTTCGCCGGGAGGAACCTTCGGAGAGGCTCTCTGTTACCTGAAGGTAAAGGATTCCCCAATGTATGCTGAAGCGGCGGAACAGGTATCGGTGCTGTGGCTGTCTCCGGCCAGGCTGTTCAAATCAGACAGCGGCGAAAAACTGGCAGAGAAGCTGCAGAAGAACTTCACAGCTCTTCTTGCCTACAGAACTCTGGCCATGAATGACCACATTCAGGTTCTGACAAAGCTTTCTCTCAGAGACAAGCTGATTACCTATTTTGCGGAGATGTCACGACAGGCCGGAAGCAGCACATTTACGGTTCCTTTTGACAGGGAAACAATGGCGAGCTATCTCGGCACTAACAGGAGCGCTCTTTCGAGAGAGTTGTCCCGAATGAAGAATGATGGAATGATAGATTTCTATAAAAACTCGTTCAGACTTCTGCGATAAAAGGACAAAACAAGCACAGAAGCTACGTTGCGATTGCAACGTAGCTTTTTTGATGGCGCTGATATAATATCCACGCGGAGGTACGATATGAAAAAGATTGTTGCAATTTTTTTAACTGTAGCATTTGCTGCTTTTGCACTGGCAGGCTGCGGCGAAACAGACAGCGTAAGCGAGCCGGTTAACGTGGCGGTTCTGAACGGACCGACAGGAATGGGAGCAGTACAGCTTGTTGACATGACAGATAAATATAATGTGGAAACATACGAGGCACCAACGGACATTGCGCCGAAGCTAATTTCAGGTGAAGTGGATGTAGCCGCCCTGCCATCAAACATGGCGGCGGTTCTCTATAACAAGACCGAAGGAAAGGTTGTAGCAATAACACCGATTACACTTGGGGTATTATACATAGTTGGAAATGATACTGACATAAAAAGCGTTGAGGACCTGAAGGGCAAGACGATAGTATCTTCCGGTCAGGGAGGAACGCCGGAATACGCACTGCAGAAGATTCTGGACAATGCCAATCTGACAATGGGAGAAGATGTCACAGTTGAATGGCTGGCTTCCCACGCTGACGTAAATCAGAAGCTGCTGTCGGAGCAGGGCACAATAGCAATGGTTCCGGAACCATTTGTATCTGCAGCCACATCGGGCTCAGCAGATGTTAAGATTCTCTTTGACATGAACGAACTCTGGAAGGAAGCGACGGGAGAGGATTTTCCTATGGGAGTGCTCGTTGCCACAAAGGATTTCGCTGAAAACAGAAGTGGAGATCTGGAAGTGTTCCTGAATGACTTAAAGAGTTCCATTGATTACGTAAACGAAGACAGCGATGAAGCTGCACAGCTTATCGTTGACAAGGGCTTCCTGGGAGACGTGAATATTGCCAGGAAGGCCATTCCGGGCTGCAGCCTTGTCTGCTATACTGGAGAAGAGCGCGCCGACGGCATTGAAATGCTGAAGGTGTTTAATAAAACAATGTTTGAAATTAATCCGCAATCAGTTGGCGGAAAACTGCCGGGAGACGACCTCTATTTTGAAGCACCGTAACACTATTATTGCGGTCCTCATATGGATAGCCGCATGGCAGCTGGGAGCAATGCTGGTTCATAACGAACTGCTGCTTCCCGGCCCCGCAGCAACAATAAAAACACTGGGCACTCTCGCATTGACGGGAGTGTTTTACATCAACATCGCATGGACAGTGGCACGCTGTCTCATTGCGATGATTGTTTCATTTTTTGCAGGAGCTTTTTTCGCCTGGCTTTCCTACAGATATTACTGGGCCAGAAAAATTGCCAGTCTTCCTGTTGGCTTTTTCAAGGCCGTTCCTGTAATGGCCATTATCATTTATGTGATTCTTATAGCACAGGCAGACTGGGTTGCAATCATTGTGTGCTTCCTCATGTGCTTCCCGATAGTATATACGAACATACTCGCGGGACTGGACGCAATGCCTGCAGAATATCTGGAGCTGGCGCAGGTTTACAGACTGAGCACAGGGCAGAAGCTCAGACACATTTTCATGCCTGGAATTCTTCCGCAGATCAAAGCGGCAATAAGCCTCATAGCCGGCCTGTCATGGAAGGCGGTAGTGGCAGCGGAAATTCTTTCGGTTCCGAAATACTCACTTGGCTATGAAATGATGAACGCCAAATACTATCTCCAGACACCGACCCTCTTTGCATATATAGTTGTAATCGTTGTCCTTTCCATGGTCTTTGAACGTCTTATCAAAGCAGCCCTCGGACATATCGAATGGAAAGCATATGAGGGCAGCAAGATTCATCTTCATGCAAAGGCAGGCGCAGGCGATGCTGCATCAGCAGGCCGGGAAATTTCACTGAAAAATGTATCAAAAGTATTTGATGAAAAGATCGTTTTCGAAGGGCTGAACTTCTCCCTTGAAGAAGGGAAGGTGACGGCTCTCATGGGACCTTCGGGGCGCGGCAAAACGACACTTGCACGCATTCTGGCAAATCTGGAAAAGGCGGATTCCGGCCAGGTATCAGTCACCGAAAACGCTGCAGTTCTCTTTCAGGAGGACAGGCTGCTGCCTTGGCTTAATGTAAGGGATAACATTGCCCTGTCGAGGCTCGGCAGGGGCGCCGGAGAAGACCGGGAAAAAAGAATCGACCAGCTGGCAGAAATGCTGG
>JAUNIQ010000098.1 GCA_030535275.1 Bacillota bacterium
TGCAGAATCTGTGGAAGACCTCACTCAGTACTGAAGAAGTACGGCATCTGCAGAATTTGCTTCAGAGAGCTGGCTTACAAGGGAGAAATTCCTGGCGTAAGAAAAGCATCTTGGTAAACGATATATAATAGGAAGTTAAAACTATCTATCCGTTAAGTTGTAAATCGCCTGCGTGCGGGCGAACACAAAACTGATGGAGGAAGGAGAAACAAGAAATGACAATGACAGATCCAATTGCGGATATGCTGACAAGAATCAGAAATGCAAATACCGCAGGACATCCGACAGTTGAAATTCCTGCTTCAAAGATGAAGAAGTCAATCGCAGGAATCCTGAAGGAAGAAGGTTACATCGAAGATTTCGAAGTAATCGAAGACAACAAGCAGGGCATCATCAAGGTTACTATGAAGTATGGTGCTGAAAAGGAAAGAGTTATCAGCGGAATCAAGAAGATTTCAAAGCCTGGACTCAAGACTTATGCAAAGGCAAACGATATTCCTAAGGTTCTTGGCGGACTTGGAATCGCTATCATCTCCACTTCAAAGGGAGTTATCAGCGACAAGGAAGCAAGAAAGCTTGGAATCGGCGGCGAAGTAATTTGTTACGTTTGGTAGGAGGTAAATTAAATGTCAAGAATAGGATTTAAGACTATTGATATTCCTGCCGGCGTAGAAATAAAGGTTGATGGAAACGTTGTTTCCGTTAAGGGCCCTAAGGGCGAGCTGCAGGAAGAAATCAGCAAGCTGCTGACAGTTGAAATCAAGGACGGCGTTCTGGAAGTCAAGAGATCAACTGACAATGCAGAAGACAGATCACAGCACGGTCTGGCTAGAACACTCATCAACAACATGGTTGTTGGAGTAACAGAAGGATATCAGAAGAAGCTCCAGCTGGTAGGCGTTGGCTACAAGGCTGAAAAGAAGGGCAAGACTCTGGTTATGAATCTTGGATATTCACATCCAATCGAACTTCCTGATCCGGAAGGAATCGAAACAGAATGTCCTGATGCAAACACAGTTATAGTTAAGGGAATCAACAAGGCACTGGTTGGAAACTATGCTGCTAATGTAAGAGCCTGGAGAAAGCCTGAACCTTACAAGGGCAAGGGTATCAAGTACGAAGGCGAATACATCCGCAGAAAAGAAGGTAAGACCGGCGTTGCTGGTTAATGAAAGGAGTAATGCAAAATGGCAAAAGAAAGCAGAAATGATAAGCGTGTTGTCAGACATGCAAGAATCAGAAAAAATCTTAGCGGCACTCCTGAAATGCCTAGACTGTGTGTTTTCAGAAGCAACAAGAACATCTTCGCTCAGATTATTGATGACGTAAACGGTGTTACACTTGCTTCCGCATCAACAATAGACAAGGAATTAAAGGCTGACGTTAAGTACGGCGGCAATAAGGAAGCTGCAAAGGCAGTTGGAGAAGCTATCGCAAAGAGAGCACTGGCAAAGGGTATCGAAAACGTATGCTTTGACAGAGGCGGATTCCTCTATCACGGAAGAGTAAAGGAACTGGCTGATGGTGCTCGTGAAGCAGGATTAAAATTTTAACGGGAGGTAACAACAAGATGAGAAAAGCTTTAGACACATCAAAGCTGGAATTAACTGAAACTATAGTTAATATCAGACGTGTTGCTAAGACCGTTAAGGGCGGTAGAAACATGAGATTCTCCGTAACAGTAGTTGTTGGCGATGGCGAAGGTCACGTTGGCGTTGGTCTCGGCAAGGCTCTGGAAATTCCTGAAGCAGTTAGAAAAGCAACAGAAGATGCTAAGAAAAATGTAATCGAAGTTCCTACAGTTGGAACAACTATTCCTCATAGACAGCTTGGCGTATTCGGCGCAGGTAGAGTTCTCCTGATGCCGGCTGCTCCTGGTACTGGCGTAATCGCAGGTTCATCAGTTCGTACAGTTCTGGAAGCTGCAGGCGTTAAGGATATCAGAGCTAAGTCAATCGGTTCAAACAACACCGGAAATATGGCATATGCTACTATGGAAGGTCTTAAGAGCCTGATGACTGTTGAAGAAGTAGCCAGAAAAAGAGGAAAGACTAAGGAAGAAATCTTAGGATAAGGAGGAAGTAATAATGGCAAAAATGATTAGAGTCACTTTGACAAAGAGTGTTATTGGCGCTTCCCCTAAGCAGAAAAAAGTAGTAGAAGCGTTAGGACTTAAGAAGATGCACCAGTCAGTTGAACTGGTTGATTCTCCTGTAACAAGAGGAGCTATCAACAAGGTTCCGCATCTCTTAACTGTAGAAGAGTTATAAGATAGGAGGTGCACAGGAAAATGAAACTGCATGAATTAAAAGCGGTTGACGGCGCAACCAGAGCCCCTAAGAGAAAGGGCCGCGGAACAGGCACCGGAAACGGCACAACAGCTGGAAGAGGCATGAACGGACAGAAGTCCAGATCAGGCGGCGGCGTAAGACTCGGTTTCGAAGGTGGCCAGATGCCTCTTTATAGAAGAATTCCTAAGAGAGGATTCAAAAACATCTGGGGAACAGAATACACTGTTCTGAACGTAAGTGATTTGAACAAATTCGAAGCTGGCAGCACAGTTACTCCTGAGGCAATCAAGGATGCTGGTCTTGCCAAGCAGGTAAAAGACGGCATTAAGATTCTCGGTGGTGGCGCCCTTGAAAAGGGACTGACTGTTCAGGCTAACAAGTTCAGCAAGACTGCTATTGAAAAAATTGAAGCTGCCGGAGGAAAGGCAGAGGTGATCTAATGGAATTGCTTAGAACAGTTTCGAAGGCCTGGAATATTCCGGACATAAGAAAGAAAATCATATTCACGCTTTGCATGCTTCTGATTTTCAGAATCGGTGCACAGATACCGGTTCCCGGAATGAACAGAGACATACTGTCTCAGACCTTTGACAGCGAGACAGGACTGTTTGCCCTGTTTGATCTGTTCTCAGGAGGTTCATTCAGTAACTTTACGATATTTGCACTGAGCATTACACCATACATCACAGCATCAATCATTCTCCAGCTCCTGACAATTGCCATTCCTGCACTGGAAAGGCTGTCAAGAGAAGGACAAGAAGGAAGAAAAAAGATTGCACAGTACACCAGATATCTTACTGTTGCACTGGCAGTTGTACAGGCAATAGGTGTTACAATCGGCCTCTTCAGACAGGCGCTTGTAAGCACAGATGCATTCTCGATTATTGTAATCGTTATGGTTCTTACCGCAGGTACCGCATTCCTTATGTGGCTCGGTGAACAGATTAACGAAAATGGAATCGGCAATGGTATTTCACTGATAATCTTCGCTGGAATCATTGCAAGACTTCCATCCGCTTGCGAAGAAATCATCAGCAAGCTCAGAGAAGGAACAATGAGCATCGTAACACTGCTCGTATTCCTGCTCTTCTGCGCAGCAGTAATCGTAGGCATCATCCTGGTTCAGCAGGGCCAGAGAAGAATCCCTGTACAGTATGCCAAGAGAATTGTTGGCAGAAAGATGTACGGCGGACAGGCTACACACATTCCACTCAAGGTAAACCAGGCAGGAGTTATTCCGGTAATTTTCGCAATGGCATTCCTGCAGTTCCCGCTGACCATTACATACTTCATGAATGCTCACGGAGATGCTGCACAGTGGATTGAAAAGTGGCTGGCACCGACAGGTTCACCTGGCGTATGGGTATATGCGGCATTTAACGCAGTACTGATTATATTCTTCACTTACTTCTATACTTCAGTAACATTCAACCCGATGGAAGTTGCTGCAAACCTGAAGTCCAACGGCGGATTTATCCCGGGCATCAGACCTGGCAAGACCACAGTTGAATACCTGAACAGAGTAATGACAAGAATCACATTTGTAGGCGCAATATTCCTTGCTCTCGTAGCAATCCTGCCTACAATTGTAAGCCAGCTGGGAGGATTATCCTTCCACTTCGGAGGAACATCACTGCTGATTGCAGTCGGCGTTGCTCTTGATACAATGAAACAGCTTGAGAATCAGATGGTAATGAGAAACTACTCAGGATTCCTGAAATAGGAAGCCATCGTAAGGGCCTAAGGCCCAGGAGGTAAAAGATGAACTTGATATTATTAGGCCCTCCGGGAGCAGGCAAAGGCACCCAGGCCGCAAAGATTATTGAGAAATACAATATTCCTCATATCTCAACAGGCGACATTTTCAGAGAAAACATCAAGAACGGAACTGAACTTGGCAAGAAGGCACAGGAATTCATGAATGCCGGCAAGCTGGTTCCGGATGAACTGGTAGTAGAAATTGCAACAGACAGACTTAACAAGGATGACTGTAAGGACGGATTCCTTCTCGACGGATTCCCTAGAACAGTTTTTCAGGCAGAAGAACTGGATAAGTTCCTTGCTGCCAAGGGAAGCAAGATCGACAACGTTCTGGACATTGACGTTAACAGAGAAGAACTGATGATCAGACTTACAGGCAGAAGAGTCTGCTCAAAGTGCGGAGCATCATACCACGTTGTAAACATTCCACCTAAGCAGGAAGGAATCTGCGATGTATGTGGAGCAGAACTGACTCAGAGAAAAGACGACAACGAAGAAACTGCTGCTAACAGAATCGAAGTTTACAACAATGAAACTAAACCTCTCATAGATTACTATGAAAAGGCCGGAAATATTTCACATATCGACGGAACAACAGGTTTAGAAAACGTATTTAACACAATAGTTGGCATATTAGGTGAATAGGCATGATCATTATTAAATCAGATTCAGAAATTGATTTAATGAGAGAATCGGGCAAGGTGACAGGCTTCATTCTCAAAGAACTGGAGAACTTCATCAGGCCCGGCCTATCAACGGCCGATGTGGACAGATTTGTTGAAAAGACTATACGCGGTGCCGGAATGATTCCTACCTTTAAGGGCTATGGAGGATTCCCGGCAAGCGCATGTGTCTCAATCAACGATGAAGTCGTCCATGGGATTCCCAGCAAGAAAAGAATTCTGAGAGAAGGCGACATTGTCAGCGTTGATGTAGGCGCCACTCACAAGGGTTACGTCAGCGACGCTGCAAGAACCTATCCTGTCGGAGAGGTTTCAGACGTAGCAAAGCATCTTATGCAGGCCACTAAGGACAGCTTTTTTGCAGGACTTGAATACTGCAAAGTCGGCTGCAGGCTGTCAGACATATCTCATGCAATTCAGGTTTCAGCCGAGAGCGAAGGCTTCAGCGTAATTCGCGATTTCGTTGGTCACGGCGTAGGACAGGAAATGCATGAAGATCCTCAGATTCCTAATTTCGGCAAGGCCGGAAGGGGACCGAGACTGGCAAAGGGCATGGTTTTCGCAATCGAGCCCATGATATGTGAAGGCACATACGATGTGCAGACATTATCCAACGAGTGGACAGTAGTTACCCTTGATGGTAAACTGTCAGCCCATTATGAAAATACTGTAGTTATAACCGACGGTGAGCCCGAACTGCTCACTCTGGGCGAGTAGCCCCGAAGATAGCGAGGTGTAGAAATTATGGCAAAGAAAGACGTCATAGAAGCTGAAGGCGTAGTTGTAGAAGCACAGCCTAATGCAATGTTCATAGTAGAACTTGAAACCGGACACAAGGTGCTTGCACATGTATCCGGAAAGATAAGAACAAACTATATCAGAATCATTCCGGGAGATAAGGTTAAGGTTGAACTTTCACCGTATGACCTTACCCGCGGCAGAATCACATGGAGAGGCAAAGCATAAACCGAAGTATTGGTTTTCGCGCTTCGCCCGACGCGTGCATTTAACAAAGGAGGAACAAAATGAAAGTAAGAGCTTCCGTAAAGCCTATGTGCGAAAAGTGCAAGGTAATCAAGAGAAAAGGAAAAGTAATGGTTATC
>JAUNIQ010000099.1 GCA_030535275.1 Bacillota bacterium
ATGCTCCCAAAGAACGTTTCGGTAGAAGTGTTCTCATATCTTGACGGTGACGACCAGGTAGAAATCATCAACGGCATAACCGAACGAGAAATTTCCTTCATCATGGAGGAGATGGACTTTGACGATAAGATCGACGTACTGGAAGAACTGCCTGCTAATATAGTAGACAAGATTCTGGACAAGACACCTCGGGAAGAACGTAAACTCATAAACACATTCCTCAACTATCCTGAAGACAGTGCAGGCAGCCTCATGACTCCTGACTATATCAGCCTCCAGGAAACAATGACAGTTGAGCAGGCCCTGGCACACATCAAGAAGCAGGGCATGGATTCAGAGACGGTATACACCTGCTACGTTAAGCACGGCGGAAGAGAACTGAAGGGCATCGTATCCCTGGCAGCTCTCGTAACAGCAGATTCGGACACGCTGGTATCCGACCTGATGCATACCGACTACGTATATGTAAATGTAAACGACGACCAGGAAGAAGTAGCCGACGCATTCAAGAAGTACGGCTTCCTGGCAATTCCGGTAGTAGACAATGAGAACAGACTGGTCGGCATCGTAACAGTCGATGACGTCATGGAAATCATGGAAGAAGAGGCTACCGAGGATATCGAGCGTATGGGTGGTGTAATGAGCGACGAGCCTGACGCAGAATACCTGGATATCGGCGTATTCAAGCACGTCAAGAACAGGCTACCGTGGCTGCTCTTCATGACAGTAATGCTCATGATTACAGGAACACTCATCTCCCAGTTCGAACACGTACTATCACAAGTGATTTCACTGGTTGCATACCTGCCTTTGCTTATGGGTACAGGTGGTAACACGGGGACCCAGGCGGCAACCCTGATCATACGTGGACTTTCCGTAGACGAAGTTGACCTGAAGGACGCAGGCAAGGTCCTCTGGAAGGAGCTGCGCGTCAGCATAATCCTGGGCCTGATTCTCAGCGCATTCAACTTCCTGAAAATCGTATTCCTGGACGGCGAACCTGTAATGCTGGCCATGACCGTGGCACTTTCCATGGTTCTGGTAATAATATTTGCCAAGCTCCTGGGCGGAATGCTGCCGATGCTCGCCAAGAAAGTCGGCGTCGACCCGGCACTGATGGCAACACCGATGATCTCATCGCTGACAGACATGGTTTCATCGTGCATCTATCTGCTCACAGCATCAATACTTCTGGGAATAGCACTTTAGACTTATGCAAAAGCAAGAATAAGAAAGGTGACAGGCAACTGTCATCTTTTTTAATGCAACTGCGTAGCGTTAATCTCTGTCTTAAAATTAACAATCGTTGACTTCACAGATTGAAAGTCCTAAAGCTAATTATCATTATTAGTTATAGTATTGCCATTGAAAGGAGGTCGATATGATATTTGGACTTGAACTCCATGTATTTTTCGCATTCCTGTCATGGCCGGTTACTTACACGATCATTGCTATAATAATGTATTTTGTAATGGCCAAACATGCCTTAACGACGATAAGAGTAAACAGACAGGCATCGGAGAAGCTGCAGTCAATGTGCAGAGATAGGGAGAAGAAGCAAAACTGATCAGCAAAACAATAACTCTCAAATGCAGATACTGCGGCAGAGAATTCCAGCAGGAAGTCAAAGCCGAAACGGAAGAAAAACTCAAAAAGGAAATAAAATGGACAAGGTTGCATTTTTTATTGAATAAATAGTAAAATTAACTCATAGAGGAGAAAAGCAAATGATCACAATCTCAACAGACTACGTAAGAAATACAATAAAGCCCCGCCCACGAGACATGCACAAGGGCCAGGCAGGACGCGTCCTGATAATTGCAGGTTCACGGGGCATGGCGGGAGCAGCAGTACTGGCACTTCGCGGAGCACTCTATTCCGGTGCAGGACTTGTCAAGGCACTCATACCGGCAGAGCTGTTTAATATCATACAGACAACAGTTCCCGAAGCCATGTGCATGGACCGTGACGAAGAATGCGATTTTTCAGAGTTCGACGCCATTGCAATCGGACCGGGACTGAGAGTAAATGAAGAAAATCACAAGCTGATAAAATCTCTTCTGGAATCATATAACGGTCCAATTGTAGTGGATGCAGATGCTATCAACTGCATAGCAGAATACGGACTTCCTGCAGAGCATAAGGGACCAACAATACTGACACCCCATCCGGGAGAGGCTGACAGGCTTCTCAAATCCTGCGGACTTAAGTCAGTAAAAGAGCAGGGAAGAGAAGAGGCAGCAAAAGCTCTGGCAAAAGAATCCGGTGCAGTTGTACTGCTCAAAGGTGCGGGCACAATCATAGCTGACGGCCATGATAATCAGGAACTTTACCTGAACCCTACAGGTAATCCGGGCATGGCTACAGGAGGCAGCGGGGATGTGCTCACGGGAATAATTACTTCCTTTTTGGCACAGAAACACCTTGATCTGAAGCCGATCGAAGCCACCTGTACAGGCGCCTTCATACACGGCCTGGCAGGAGACATAGCAGCCGAAAACATTGGAGAATACGGCATGACAGCCGCTGACATAGCCGATGCAATATCTATGGCAATAAGAGAAATAGCTGAGTAATCAGCTATTTCTTATGTATCAAAAAAAAGAACAAGATAGTGTACAGATGGAACAGGCAGAAGAATCTTCAGATTATCCGGTATTGAAAAAAGTATTCTTTGATGGGCTTGGAGACATCCCGATTTTTGGCAGATATGAGGGAGTATATTACATTCCTGTAATCGATTAACTAAGACCTATTCCCGCGACAGAACTATAATCGCTACTATGGCAACTATCATGCCGGCAAAACCTAGTGGTGTCGGCAGCTCACTGTAAATCAGGAGTCCTGTAAGCAGAGAAGCGGCAGGTTCTGCTCCGCCTTCGAGAATTGCGACCTTGCCTGCATCCACGTATTTCATGCCGTACATGTAGGCTACGGAAGGGAGCAGGGAGGTTACGATTGACTGAATAAGGAGATAGATTATGGCTCCTGCAGTGCCCTTGATCGGTGCGTTGGCTGGACCGGTGACCATGAAAATCATCAGGTCATGCCAGTCGATGAAAGGTGCCAGTACTATGCTGGCAAACAAAAATGAATAAAAGCATACGACGAAAGGTCCATATCCTTTCGTCATTATTTTTTTTGAGGTAAGTATGTACAGACCGTTGCATGTGGCGGTCAGAATGCCCATCAGAAGGCCGATTTTGCTGTAATGGATTGTTGCCCCGGGATCCAGTATTCCGCTCAGCATGGCGCATCCTATGAAGGCCAGGACCATGCAGATTATCTTCTTCAGGGTTATCTTTTCTTTGAATATTATGGCGCTGATAATCAGTACGAAAACAGGAGCTGTTGAGAGCATTACAGTTGCCAGTGACAGTGAAAGCTCGATGACAGCTATGTTGTAAACCACCATGAATCCAAATGAACCAAATGCAGTAGCGGCAAGGAAATAAGGTATGTCGCTTGCCTTTGCACGAATGCTTGCGCGATCTGTGACAAGCAGGAATATGAAGCTCAGAATGCAGCCGATGCTGGTTCTGGTGAACACGATTGTCAAATTGTCCAGGCCGGAGCTGTCCAGTCCGCGGACAAATACTCCGACGATACCCCAGCAGATGCCTGCCAGGATAGGGAGGAGAACTGCGAATCGTTCTATGCTGTTTTTGTGCTGTGTCTTCGTTGTAGTCATGAGGCTATTTTACATAATCATCACATTTGGTGCAATGATGTATGTTAGTATATCTATGAGGTAGGGATATGAAAGTACGACAGATCATTGCCATAATCCTCACTCTGATGGTTATGGCATTCATTTATTACAATTCATCACAGGATTCGACGGCATCGAGCGCGGCAAGTCAGTATGTAATGAACTGGCTCTGGAATCACGGGATATATCTTTCGGCCTATGCGGTGCGGAAGCTTGCCCATTTCTGCGAATTTGCGCTGCTTGGCTTCTTATTGGTGTTCGCCCTTGGCGGAAAGGTGCTGCTGGCTGCGATTGTGGGCGTGCTGTACGCGGGAAGCGACGAATTCCATCAGACCTTTGTCAGCGGGCGTGTCGGACAGCTTCTGGACGTTGGAATTGACGGGGCAGGAGTCATCTGCGGCATGACACTGGCGGCAATACTGCTGGTTATCGGAAAACTCATAGCCACACGGCCTAAAAAAAGCAAAAAATAACAAAAGCACTGTTGAGAACGGTGCTTTTTTAGTGTATACTACATATTGAGTATGTATGTAAAAAATCAATTAGATTTCAACAATATTTTGGAGGAACAGCAATGGACATCAGCACTTTGAAGAAAACAGCTGTGGATGTGCGCATGGGCATTATCGAGGCACTCCACAATGCAGGTTCAGGACATCCGGGCGGATCGCTCTCAGCGGCAGATATTGTAACTGCTCTGTATTTTGACGTCATGAACATTGACCCGAAAAACCCTGAAATGAAGGGTAGAGACAAATGTATCTTCTCTAAGGGACATGCGGGCCCGGCACAGCTTTCGGCCATGGGACTGCGCGGATATTTCCCGATGGAGGATTTCACTCAGACTCTCCGTAAGATGGGGTCAAAGTTCCAGGGACATCCGAACATTAAGATTCCGGGAATCGAAATGTCAACAGGCTCCCTCGGACAGGGCTTCAGCGTAGCAGTTGGAATGGCTATGGCCAACAAGATGGACGAGGATCCGGGAAAGATTTTCGTGGTTCTTGGCGATGGCGAACTGCAGGAAGGAATCGTATGGGAAGCTGCAATGTCCGCTGCTCACTATAAACTGAACAACATCATTGCAATCGTTGACCACAACGGTCTGCAGATTGACGGCAGAAACGACGATGTAATGACCGTTAACCCGATTGCCGAGAAGTTCGAAAGCTTCGGCTGGCACGCTGAAATAATCGACGGACACGACATGAGAGCCGTTCATGAAGCCCTCAAAAAGTCAAAAGAACTGCAAGGCGGTCCGATATGTCTGGTTTGCGAGACAGTAAAGGGCAAGGGCGTTTCCTTTATGGAAGACCAGGCCGGATGGCATGGCAAGGCTCCAAATGACGAACAGTATGCACAGGCAATGGAAGAACTTAAGGCTGCCAAGGCAGCTTTAGAATAAGGAGGTGGCAACATGGCAGATAAGATCGCAACAAGACAGGCTTACGGTGAAATGCTCGTTGAGCTTGGAAAGAAAAAAGAAAATCTGGTAGTCATGGACGCTGACCTTTCGGGTTCAACCAAGACAGGATTGTTCGCAAAGGAATTCCCAGAAAGATTCTTCAACATGGGTATTGCCGAACAGAACATGTACGGCGCAGCAACAGGTCTGGCCCTCAGCGGCAAGGTTGTATGTGCAAGCACATTCGCAATGTTCGCAACAGGCAGAGCATTTGAAATCATCAGAAACTCCATCGGATACACACATGCAAATGTTAAAATCTGCGCATCACATGCGGGAATTACAGTAGGCGAGGACGGCGCAAGCCACCAGACCTTCGAGGACATCGCCCTCATGAGAACAATCCCGGGCATGACAGTTGTAAATCCTTCAGACGCAACAGCCACAAAGAAGCTGCTGGAGCAGATTGTGGAAATGGACGGACCTTGCTACTTCAGAGTGGGAAGAGCTGCAGTTCCTGTATTCTACGGCGAAGATGACGAAATCATCTTAGGCAAAGGCAACCTCGTGCGTGACGGAAAAGACGTGACTATCATCGCTACCGGAATCATGGTAAATGAGGCCTTTGAGGCGGCTAAAATGCTGGCTGAGGAGGGCGTAGATGCCAGGGTA
>JAUNIQ010000008.1 GCA_030535275.1 Bacillota bacterium
ATGAATGATAGTTGATTGGACGACCAACTTCGTCTTCGATGATGTCGCATGCTTTTCTCTGTGCTCTAACCTGCTTACGAGTGATAGGAACACCGCCGATACCCTGTGGAGTACCTTCCATCAGTCCGTCGATATGTGACTGGCCCATGTGTCTGATTACCATAAGGTGGTCAGCACCGTGCCATGCACCCATTCTCATTCTTCTGATATCGTCTTCGAATCTACCTGAAGCGATTTCAGTAGTGATTACAGGCATTGGCTGTGGGTCGATGTTATCAAAGTACTTTGCAGGTGGGAGTCCAATGCTGTTCTTCAGAGGCTTTGAACAATCGTGATATTCGAAAGGTCCCATCTTGAGTCCAGGAGCCGGCTCTCTCCAGTGCCAACCTCTTCTTCTAGGTTCGTACTTGTCCAGGTCCTTCAGGATTTCTCTAACGTTTAATTTTTCATTAGGTTCTAATTTGAATTCTGACATTTCACTACCTCCTTACTTAAAGCTTGCTACTACTTCATCCCAGTATTCGCCGGCTACCAGCTTTTCAGCTGCTTCCTTTGCTGAGAGGTCGTGTGCCTTCATTACCTTATAAACTACGTGGCCTGCACCGTGTCCCATGAGACCTCTGTCCATGCAGCCCTCAACTACCTTCTGAGTGTCCAGTGATGAAACGCCCATTCTCAGGAGAACGGCTCTTTCTACTGAAGGAGTTGTGTTCTTTCTTCCCAGTTCGAGGAGCGGATCAACAACCTGTGCTGTCAGTTCCCAGAATCTGTCGTACAGTTCTTCGTCAGTCAGATTAGCGATGTGCTGTCTGCGCTGTTCAAAATCGTCTGCTCTTTTCATCTTTCTTCTCCTTTTTTATTCTTAGAGTAAACCTTCTTTTTCAAGAACGCTCTTTACGAAATCTACATCCTTCTTTGTTTCCTCTGCCAGGAATTCAAGGTCGGATTCTGTTGGCTTAACGCCTGCCTTCTTAACAGCCTTCTTGATGAGGGATGCTCTGAAGTGGTCTACGTCAGCTTCCTTGTACTTGAAGAGTGCAGGGCTTGACGGAAGCACAACGCTCTTTCCAGGAACTTCTTCCTTAGGGTCGCCGATTCTTACGTCGATGCCGTTCTGCTTAGCAAAGTCAAGCTGTGGCTGTACGTGCTTTCCAGCGCCTGTGTATTCAGTTTCTGAAACAACGAGGATGTTATCTTCCGGCAGTTCCTGTGCCAGTGAGAATGCTGCAGCCAGAGCTGTCTGTCCTGCAGGTCCTCTTTCGATACCTTCCAGCTGTGCAAGCATTTCTGTCATGTACATTACTTCACCCTGAGTGATTGTTACGTATCTGTCCATGTATCTTAATGGTCTTGCTGCTGATCTTGGTACGTCACTGTGGTCCGGATCTGTTGCGTAAGGAACGCCGAATCCTGTATGGCCTGTAGTACATGACTTCTTGTTGAAGTCCACGTCTGATGCCATGCTCAGTCCGCTTAAGTCAATTGATGCTGATACGATCTGTGCGTCGCATCCTGCTTTTCTTACGCCACGAGCGGTTCCTGTTACCATGCCGCCGCCTGCAGTTGTGCAGACTACCATGTCAGGATCCTTGCCCAGCTTTTCTCTGCACTGCTGTACGATTTCATATCCCAGAGTATCAATACCTGCGATACCGAATGGTGAGTACAGTGATGCATTGAAGTAACCTGTGTCTTCCAGAATTGACAGGAATGAGTAGAACAGTTCAGGTCCTACTGTCAGCTGAACAACTTCTGCTCCCAGAGCTTCGCACTTACGTGCCTTCTCTACGATTTCAGGCTGTCCAACGCCCTTTGAGTCATAGCATTCCTGAACGATGATGCACTTCAGTCCCTGGATTGCAGCCTGGGATGCTACTGCAGCACCGTAGTTTCCGGATGTTGCTGCCATAACGCCCTTGTATCCCAGCTTCTTTGCGTGGTATACAGCACATGCAGCACGTCTGTCCTTGAATGAGCCGGATGCGTTAGCTGCTTCGTCCTTGATGAAGATTCTAGCGCCGTATCCTGGCTTTGCATATTTGCGAGCGAGCTTGGTGATGTTTCTTGCTTCGAGAAGCGGAGTGCTACCAACACCGTACTGGCTCTGGATTCTGTTTACTTCTTCCAGAGTGTATCCGGTTGAAGTCATGAGTTTCTCATAGTCAAATGCTATTGGGGAAGTTTCAAATTCAGCATAGTCAAGACCCAGTGCGTCCTTCTGGATGTCATTTGATCTGCCCATTACTGATGCATAGTCTTTTGCCAGTGCCATTATTTGTCACCTCCTATTTCAGCCATTTCATCTCTGAGCTGCTTGTCGATTGCAATCAGTTCAGGAACGAACTTGCCGTAGCTGTGGTCATAGTAAGGAGCTTCGTCGATAAGTGTGCCCTTTTCGATTCTGCCAACTGCTGTTTCAACTTCTACTTCGTCTCCCAGCTTAGCGTCAGTGAGAAGGAAGCCCTTAGTCCACTGTTCAAGGTCGCAAGCCTGTGTATCTTCAGGAAGCTTAGCTGTACGCTCTTCTGCCTTCAGAACGATACTGTGGATGCGAACCCAATCGCCTTTCTTTGCCATTGTTATATCTCCTTTGAATTCAGATGAATTATTTTACGATCTTCTTGTCTTCTCTTACCTTATTTCTCATGTCGCCCATGATAGCGCATGGAATAGGCATAGTGATCATTGTCTGCAGACCAGGTTCAGCATTGATGATGTTAGGAATGCTGTTAGCGATCATAGCGATAGTTCCCAGACCACCTTCAACCTCAGGGCTGTTAACCATGTTGATTGCAGGAGTTCCTTCGATGATTACATAGTCACCAGTGTTGATTCCAACCTGTTCAGGTTCGATCTGCTGTGGGTGTTCCATTCTGATTTCCATGCCGTTTGACAGCTTAGCGTCAGCTACCATAGCAACGCCTGCGCATGAACCTGCAGCTGCGAAGCCGTAAGGTGACTTTCTGTCTACGTCAGTAAGGATAGGATCCATGTCCTGTGCGAATTCTTCAACTGTCAGTCCCAGACCGTCAGCCATCATGCCAACTGATTCTGCGAATCCAACATGTCCAGCCATTGAACCGTCAGCCTTGCGAGCTTCGAATTCTTCCTTGCTGATGCCGATTCCCTGTTCTTCCATTACTGTAGGTCCGAACGGTGAAAGTGAGTTAACTCTCTTTGAGAGGATATGTTCAACGTCTACCATGCAGCCTGTCATAACCAGTACGAGCAGGTCCATGATGTGTCCAGGGTTGATTCCGGTACCCATTACTGATACGCCGTTAGCCTTTGCGATTTCGTCCAGCTGCTTAGCCAGTTCAGGTTCCTGAGCCTGTGGATAAGCCATCTGTTCAGCTGATGTGATTACGTTCATTCCGTTTTCCATAACCAGCTTGAGCTTAGGGAATACGTCCTTAGTGAATGAGTCTGTGCAAACGATTACTACGTCAGCAGCGCCCGGCTTGATTACGTCTTCAGGTGATCCCATGATTACGTCTTCTCTGTCGCCTCTTTCGTGCTCGATGATTGGAAGGTCAAACATTGACTTGCCAACTCTGTCGCCGATTTCTACTGCGCCAACAATGTCAACGCCCTTCTTTGTCAGAAGCATGTTTGCGATTCCGCCGCCCATAGCGCCGAGTCCCCAGATGATTACTTTTACGTTCTTCATTTTTCGTTCTCCTTTACTTTATCTAATAAAATTTAAGAAACTTATTTGTCGGCCGGCCATTCCCGGCCTTTCGATACATTATAATAAGAGCAAGTCCTGTGCCAACTTGCTCCTGCTCTCCGTTCTTATTTTGTTTTCTCTCAAACCCTTGCTGCTACGACTTTTAAGGCCTATGCAAAAACAATAAAGTTCTAATGTGAAAAAGCGCTATTTCTATTTACTTCCAATTAATGCAAAAATATTTGCAGAAGTACTGCAAATATTTTTGCTATATTCCGTATTTCTTGATTTTGTGCTGCAGGTTCTGTCGCAGCATTCCAAGCTCTTTTGCCGTCTTGGAAACATTACCGTCATTGGCCAGAAGGTGCTGTCTTATGACGGTTTCCTCTATTCCTTCAAGGTATTCTGAAAGGGTGTTGCTGTTTGTGGCGAAGTCTCTGAAGCTGGAAGCCTTGCCTTTGTATTCGCTTCCCATCTCAATGTCGCCTTCGTTTAACACGTGTTCATCATCGGCCATGGAAACGGCGGCCATGATTATGTTCTCAAGCTCTCTGACGTTACCCGGGTAATCGTAGTCATACAACTTCTCCCTTGCCCCATCGGAAACCATCCATATTTCCTTGCCGAATTTCTCATTGTATTTCTTGAGGAATTCGCTGACCAGAATCGGTATGTCCTCTTTCCTTTCACGAAGAGGAGGAATCGACATGTTCACTATGCCCAGTCTGAAGTAGAGATCCTTCCTGAGTCTGCCTTCCTCTACCAGCTTCTCTGCCGGTTCGTTTATTGTTGCTATTATTCGCACATCTACCGGGATGTCCTTTGTTCCGCCCACTCTGCGGATGTATTCCTCCTGCAGAACGCGGAGCAGTTTGCCCTGAAGACCTATAGGCATTGCGCTGACTTCGTCAAGGAGCAGGGTTCCTCCGTTTGCCTGCTCAAAGAGCCCGACTCTGTCTTCAGCCCCTGTAAATCCGCCTTTGGCGGTACCGAAGAGCATTCCTTCCAGCAGACTTTCCGGTATTGCCGCACAGTTCTGGGCCAGGAATGGCTTTTCTTTTCTAAGGCCGTCGTAATGGATGCTCTGAGCAAAGAGTTCCTTGCCTACACCGGTTTCGCCGTAAATGAGAACGGAAACATCGTTTCTTGATACCTTCATGGCACGGGCAACTACCTCTTCAAAAGCCTTGCTCTCTCCAATCAGATCTTCAAATCTGTATTTGCTGATGCCCTTCTTGCCGGCCTTGCCGTCTGCCTTTGCATTGACGCTGTCCTGCAGGTCGAGAAGCTGATTGCTCATGTTCTTGATGTCCGTAATGTCACGGGCAACTTCCATGGCGGCAACCACCTTGTCATCGACAATAATCGGCACGGTTGAATTCACGGTTGTGATTTCCTTGCCGTAGACGTTCAGGTAGGTCTGCTGCTGCTGGATTATCGACTTGCGATGCTTCAGGGCCTGATATAGTGTACTCTCTTCTTCCGGAATGAAGGAGAAGGTCTCTCTGAAAGGCTTGCCGAGAACGTCGCTCACGTTGATCTTTTCCAGCTTGGCCATTTCTTCGTTGTATAGAATTGTAATTCCTTCGGCGTTTACCACGTGCATGGCTCCTCCGAGAACCTCGGCTGCCATCTGCAGTATTGCCTGATATTCCTTGGCGTTCATGCCTAAAGGATAGCATAAAAAAAGAGTACGTGCAAATATTTTTGCATGTACCCTCTTTCTTTATCCAACCATTATGTAGCCATTTTCGTTCAATCCTATGACCTTTTCGCCTCTTTCCCGCAGGGCTTTAATGTAATCTATGGCTTCACGGCTGATTTTCTCTCCCGGGCAGATAAACGGGATGCCCGGCGGATACGGTATTATGGACGCCGCACAAATGCAGCCGGCTGCATCTTCAAGTTTAACTTTTCGTTTTCTCTCGGGTATGCCACATAGCTCAGCGCGAATGTTCGGCTGCTTAAGCTCGCTTTCTCCTATTGCAAAACCAGGATTGCCGCGGTCCTCCGATATTGCTTTCAGTGCTTCTGTCAGTCTGCCAAGGTCTTCCGCCGTCGTTCCTATCCCCGACATACACATTACCAGATCACCGGTAAAGAGCTCAATGAAAATGCCCTTTTCCATAAGACGCTTTTCAACTTCGTCGCCCATAAGGCCCTTGCCCAGAAAGCTAAAGCTCATCTTTGTCCAGTCAAGTCCCGGGATCTTCCCTATGTGACGCAGGCCTTCAATGCTTCCCGCCTCTTTATAAAATATATCCAGAGCCTCCGCCCATTCCCTGAACAGCTTCTCTCCGTATTCCTCAATGATGGATGCATTAATGTCCAGTGATGCCATGAGAATATATGATGGACTGGTACTCTCCATCTGCTGCAGCTTGTCCTCCAGCAGGTCCAGATCAACCCTGTCTGAATTAACGTTGAGCAGTGCGCTCTCGGTGAGAGACGCCAGTGTCTTGTGTATGCTGTTAACCACAAGGTCCGCCCCCGCTTCTTCCGCCGACATAGGCATTCCCTCAATGCCAAATCTGCTGAAGAACTTCAGGTGGGCTCCATGGGCCTGATCTACAATCAGAATCTTGCCTCTCTCGTGCGTTATGTCCGCTATGCGCTTAATATCCGAACATATTCCGTAGTAGTTAGGGCTAGGCAGAATAACCGCTTCAGCATCGGGATTTTCATCCAGAAGTCTCTCTATTTCCTCAGGCGGAACAGCTCCCGAAATTCCATATTCCTCAAGCATTTCAGGATAGGCGTAAACAGGCTGAATGCCGCCGAGAGTCAGCCCGTTAAAGCATGACTTGTGACAGTTTCTCGCCATGACGATTTTCTTTCCCTTTGGAACGGATGCCAGCATTGAAGCGATATTTGCGCCGCTGCTTCCGTTTATCTGAAGGTAGGATTTCTTAACCTCATAGAGCTCGGCATATCTGTCCTGAGCTTCCTTCAGTATTCCCTCCGTCTGGAACAGGTTATCCGCTCCCTGGATCTCAGTAACATCGCAGTCGAATATGTTGTCCAGAAAATCTCCGTGTCCGCATCTTCTGTACAGCTCCGCACCCTTGTGTCCGGGCATGTGAAACGATACGGGTTTAATCCTTGCATGTTCAAGAAGAAAATCTTTTACCGGTGTTTTAACAGCCATTTTCAGCCTCCGTAATGTCGTTTATTTGCGCACTTATATTATCACGTTTTTCCTCTGTCTTGCAAACAGTCATCGTCTTGCTTTTGCATGGTGAATTGTGATAAAATCAGCATTGCCGATAGGCGATGTGAGGACGCAATGAGGAAGAAAGCAGTATTCATAGGAAACAGCATAGTGGCGGGTTATCCCTGGAGCAAAGGCAAGAGCTTCCCGAGTCTTGTGCGCAGGGCTCTCAAGGGTGAGCTGCCCGAAATTCCGCAGCCTGCCTTCGCGAAGAACACCGGCTTTGACATTGTCAACAAGGGTGTTAACGGCGATACGACGAGGGGAATTCTCGGACGCTTTAAGGATGACGTTCTGCAGCAGGAACCGGACATGGTCTTCTTCCTGACTGGTACCAACGACTTCATTTACAGAGAGGCTTCGCCGGAAGATGCTTTCGCCAATCTGGAACTGATGGCCGGACTGCTCGATGATACGGGATCTCGGACTGTTTATGTCACTCCCGTTCCTGTGGACGCCGGCAAGGCCGGGTTCATGTGGATGGCCGGAATGGGTATCTCATATGATGCGGTCAATCGGGACATTGAACGCTTGGCTCAGCTTATCCGCGAAAGCGGCAGGGACTATGTCGACCTGACGGCCCGCTTCCCCGATTTTGTTGAATCAGTCGGAGACGTTGATCTTGCCTATATGGACGGGATACACCCTATGCCCGATGGGCAGATTTTCATAGCAAAACAGATAATCGATTTTCTTGAGGAGGTAAAAGATAGATGAGACTTAGAAAAGAAATTGACGAAATGCAGGAAAAAGAAATTCTGCTGGTGGCACAGATATCCGATGCACTTGCACATCCGGCGCGAATCAAAATATTCCGCTACATCATGCAGTGCAACAAGCAGAGAAAGCAGGTCTGCAACAAGGATCTGGTTGAAGAATTCGGATACGCACAGGCGACCATTTCACAGCACGTGAAGAAACTGATTGATGCGGATCTCCTTCAGGTCATGAAAAAGGACCGTTTCTCATATTACTACGTTCACCTGGGAACGCTTCAGAACTATCTGGATGCAACCAGAAAGTTCGAGAACATGTAAGCCGCCCTGATGGAAGCGAGGTAACAAGGATATGTTAACTATCCCAGAATATTGATCAGGAATACGATTTCTTAGCCTATCTTATTTCGTCGATGCCCATATTCACCAGCTCATCGGCCCTGTTGTTCTTTTCGGTAATGTATTTGAACTCATCAAATGTGAATCCGTTTCCGTTCCATTCCACAAACTTTTCGTATAGCTTTTCGAAGTCCGTGACCTTGCTGTTCAGGTTCACGTGACCTTTAACTCTGTAGAAATCTATTGCGTGCCTGTCCAGGTACGGGATGAGCTCCTTCCACAGATCCTGGTTCTCTACAGGTTTTTTCTGTGCGTTCTTCCATCCGTTCTTCTGCCAGTTCACATACCACTTCTTGCGGAAGCAATCCATCAGGTAGCTGCTGTCGGAAAAGACCTGGATGGTCTGTCCCTCTTTCGTAATTGCCCTGAAGGCTTCCAGCAGAGCCGTCATTTCCATTCTATTGTTGGTTGTGTTGGCTTCGTTTCCGTACAGTTCCTTCGTTGCCGCACCACCGCCCATGCCGAATTCCAGGACTGCTCCCCAGCCGCCCAGGTTTTCGTCGCTCTGGTTTCCGGCACAGCCGCCGTCAGTGTAGATTCTTACTACTCTATCGTTTCTCATTTTCCCTTCCTCAAATCCTCTTCTTAATATCCTCACTGTCCACGATTTCAGCACCGCTGGTTTCCATTACGAAGTCCTCGTAGCCTTCCGGGAGGCCGGTGTCTGCCTTTGGAATATATACCTTGAACATTGTTCCTTTGCCTTCTTCGGATTCAACTTCTATATGACCCTTGTGGTCTTCGACCGCCTGCTGGGCTATTGCAAGTCCCAGACCTGTTCCTGCTCCGGATTCCTTGGTTGTAAAGAACGGATCGAATATCTTCTCTTTAATCTCGTCGCTGATTCCCGGACCGTTATCCTTAACGGCAAATACTACGTAATCACCTTCCAGATGTGTTGATACGGTTATTTCTCCGCCTTCCTCGCCCATGGCCTGGAAAGCATTAATAATCAGGTTAAGAAGCAGCTGTGAAAGCTGTGTTTCGTTTCCTTCAACGCTTTTACCCCTGCAATTCAGATCGCGGAAAATATCCACGTTCTTCGGGAGTGCAGGTGCGGTAACGTGAAGCACCTTATTTACCAGATCGTCCGGCACAATCGGTGCGAACCTGATTTCTGTATTCTTTCTCGAAAGCTCTGACAGTCTGGAAATTATGTCTTTAGCCTTAATCGATGCGTTGTAAATCTCCAGCACGTCATCGTATATTTCTTCATCGTCCTGCGGCAGCTTTTCAAGAGTCATGAGGCTGTATCCCATGATAGGGGTAAGCAGATTGTTGAATTCATGGGCGATGCTCGAGGTCAGCGTACCTATGGTTTCAAGTCTCTGGTGATGGGCCAGCTCCTGTGTCTTCTGGTTCAGTTCCTCCATCTGCTGGTTCTTTTCTCTCAGCCGCTGCAGTTCCACGTCAACAAGCTGTCTTTCGCGCCTGCTTCTCAGCAGAATCATTATAACCAGGAAAAGGCCGATGGCTATTATGATGAAGTAAATTATCAGCTTCGTTACAGTAGATCCAATCAAGGAATCAATTACGTCATAGTCTGATGATGCAGAAATGGCAAATATTCCGTTTTCTGTTTCGGTCGATGGAACCGCCAGCACTCTCGTTGTAAGCTTGCTGTTTTTAACAGCCTTCTCATAAGACTGGGAGTCTGATACCCCGTTCTTTTCTACTTCCTTAAGGAAGCCTGCTTCCTCATTGTTCTTTTTAACAGTTTCTTCGTTAAACAGCTTTCCTGCCTTTGCTTCAAGAAGCATAACGCTTCCCGTTTCAGCGTTAATCTGCTTCATTGTCGTGTAATACAGACCTCTGATGTCAATTACACCGTAGCAGACGAAACCGTCGCCAAGCTTGCTCTGCACTGCCAGATACTCGTTGCCGGACGTGTCCGTGCACTGGAATACGTCATCGCGGAGCCTCTCTCCGGCAATATAGTTCTTGCCGCTTATGGTCGAGTAGACCTGAGCTCCCTTTTTCGTAATAAACACGGACTCGTAGGCCGCCATGTTGCCAAGGGATGAATTGTCCGACAGATTTTCTATGCCCTCGCCGTCGCCGCTTTCCTTCCATGCGTTAACAGCACTCCTGAATCTGTCCGTTTCCGTCAGAGCCTGGAACTGGGTAATGAAGCGCTCAATCGTATCATTAATGTTATAGTCAACAGAGGACACCTCGCCCTTCAGCTGTTCGTCCTGATCTCTCTCAACGGCAGCACTGAACTGGTTGATGGATACAACAACCATGATAATGCCGAAGGCTATGAGCACCAGGGCAATCAGAAGGCCCGCAACATCTTTGCTTTTTGTGTTTTGAACTAATTTTTGCAAAGTCAGTCTCCTCTTTGTTGAAAAAATTCTTCGTTTTTATTATACTAAAATATAGAAGAAAGTTCTATCGGTAATACAGGAGATTCGAAATGGATAAAGATCTTGTTCTCGTTGTAGACGACGACCAGGCTGTCCGCACGATGCTCTGTAAGATTATGGACAGCAACGACTTCGATGTTGTTCAGGCAGAGAGCGGCGAAGAAGCCCTTAAGGCTGTTGAAGAGCAGGAATTTGACCTCATTCTGCTGGACATAAACATGCATGGCATGGATGGTTTCGAGGTAATTAACGAAATACGTGGCCAGGGAAAAAATGTTCCTATTATGGTTGTCAGCGGCAGAAAGGCCGATTATGACACCCTCTACGGTCTCGACATCGGTGCTGACGACTACATCACCAAGCCTTTTAACCCTGTTACCCTCGGTGCAAAGGCAAAGGCTCTCGTCAGAAGAAGCCGAAGCTCTGTGGGTGCTGACAGCGGTACCATTAAGGTGGGCCCTTTCTCCTATGACACACAGACTCTCAGGTTTTACAAGGATGGCGTAGAGATTCCTCTTTCGGCAAAAGAGAATGCAATGATAAAGCTCTTCATAGATAATGAGGACAGCATTTTCTCCAAGGACATGATTTACTCCCTTATCTGGGGCGAAACAATCATAGACGAAAACGCCATTATGGTATACGTCAACAGACTTCGCCAGAAGATTGAGGATGATCCTTCGGAGCCTAGATACATCCAGACAGTCAGAGGTCTGGGATACAGATTCACAGTAAAATAAAAACAGGCGGGACATTGTCCCGCTCTTTTATTTGTGGTATGTTTCGTTTCTGTTAATCTTAAAGCTTCGGTAAATCTGCTCCAGCAGAATTACTCTCATCATCTGATGCGGAAACGTCATGGCCGAGAAGCTCAATTTGAAGTCGGCACGTTTGCTGACCTCAGGTGACAGGCCCAGGGAACCGCCGATTACAAAGTCGATGTCGCTTCTTCCTTCAAGGCCCAGTTCGTTGATCTTTTCCGCAAGCTGCTCAGAGCTCAGTCCCTTACCCTTTATCTCAAGAGTAATGACGTAGTCGCCTTTTTTGATTCTTCCGAGTATCTCCTCGCCCTCAGCCCTTTTAACCGCTTCTTCATCTGCTGCGGAAGCATTGGCTCTCAGCAGGCTTTCCTTTAGCTCAACTATTTCCAGATTGCAGTAGGCGCCAAGTCTCTTGGAATACTCCTTCACCGCATCCTGCCAGTATTTTTCCTTCAGTTTTCCAATGGTAATTATCCTGATATTCATTATCCTATTTCATAAACCGCACTCATGCGGTCCCTCAGCACAACGTCAACCTGCAGCTGACCGCCAATGAAAATCTGCTGCTCCTCCAGAGTGTTCCTGATTGCCTGCATTGCCACATCCGGAGTATTGTTCTCATGACTCAGATGTCCCAGCAGCACAAACCTATCCTTCGGGTGCTCCGCCACCATCCTGCAGAGGCACTCCCCGCAGCTTATATTCGACAGATGACCTTCATCACCCAGAATCCTCTGCTTGAGCGGATACGGATATCTGCCGTAGAGCAGCATCTCCTTCTCGTGATTTGCTTCAAGCAAAAGCAGGTCAGCCCGGCTTATTTCTTCGAAAACATCCTCGCTTATGTATCCCGAATCCGTGCAGAAGCTTATCTGCGTTTCCCCGTGAAAGAGCGAGAAACCAACTGGCTCTGCAGCGTCATGGGAAATCGGGAAGGGTCTTACAATGAAATCCCCAATGTAAAAATCTTCACCCGTCACGAACACTCTCTGCTGTTCTTCGGCAACAGGTCTCTCAATGGAATCCCACGTTGCCCCGTTGGCATAGACGTTCAGCCCCGGGATCTTTCGTGAAAGAATCGGCAGGCTTTGCACGTGATCACTGTGCTCGTGAGTTACAAGGATTGCCCTCACCATATCCCTTGGCGTATCTGTCTGCTCGAGTCCTTCGAAAATTCTCTTGCCGGATATCCCTGCATCTATTAATATTGCTGTTTCTTCATCCTTTACCAGATAGCAGTTGCCGCTGCTTCCACTGGCAAAGGAACAGAACTTTACTGTCATTACATTCCCTCGTTCGTCAGTTGTCCGTCGCCTTCAATGGAAATGCTGTGCCCGAGGAACTTCGGCTCCGGTTTAATGAACCACTTTACGAAGTCCTTTGCCCTTGCCAGCATTTCTCTGATTTCGCGATATTTGTCTCCTTTATATTCCTGTGTATCACAGGCAACGCCCATGGCGTCGATATTCATCATCTTGCATCCGTAAAGAGCCCTGAACAGATGATATTTCTGAGTCACAATGACCATTCGCTCTACTCCGAATATGTAGCTCGCTCTGTATATTGAATCATAGGTACAGAAGCCTGCATGGTCCATGAAGATGTCCTCTTCAGGGACTCCCTGTTCAAGAGCGTAGGCCTTCATGACAGACAGCTCATCGTATTCAACCTGTCCATTGTCTCCGCTCAGCAGCAGCTTTGGCGCAACTCCGCCTTTGTAAAGTTCAATTCCCACATCAAGCCTTTCCTTGAGCATGGGGCTTGGCGTCCCGTCAGGATTGACCGATGCTCCCAGAACCATTATGCACTGGGGATTTATCTTCTTTGCCGAGTTCAGGGATATTGAGCCCAGATCCAGAGAGCCTATGGATACATCTATGTCTTTTTCAATATGAGAAGCAGTTGTCGCCACAACGTATATGTTGATTCCCATAACAACAACTGCCAGTATCAGTATTAAGGATATTAATCTCTTTATAAATTTGAACATGTAAACATTATATATTGTTTTTGCTTTTATTACAAAATTAAAAACAGCCATCCATTAGGATAGCTGTCTGTTTCTGTTGAATTAGTCGAGGTTGTACTTATTCTTGAACTTTTCAACTCTGCCGCCCTGACGAGCTGACTTCTGCTGGCCTGTAAAGAACGGATGGCAAGCTGAACAAATGTCAGTTCTGATTTCTTCCTCAGTTGACTTTGTCATGAACGTATTGCCGCATGCACAAGTTACTTTACATTCCTTATACTCAGGATGGATTCCTTTTTTCATGCTGTTCACTCCTTTCAATAATATGCTGCGCCGGTCCTGCTGATGATAAGAACCGTTCCGCAAGCCCGTTTAATATATCACATTTTCCATCGTCGGTCAATGATTTTTGCAAGTAAAGATTTCCGAATTGTAATTGCCTTTTCAGGGCACATTTCCTGGCAGCAGTAGCACTTGATACACATGTCGTAATTGTACATTGCCACCTTCTGTTTCGGGGTTTCCTCCATCTTCATGAGACTCGGAACTTCCCCTGTTCCCATGGACGATTCGCCCAGGGCTTTCGTGATTCTAGGCTTGATTTTGACCGCCTTTCCTTCAACCGGACAGCTTGCTTCGCAGATTCCGCAGCCGATGCACTTGTCTTCGAGAACGATCGGTTTTTTCTCAATGAATCTACCTACAAGCTTCATGATTCTGAAGTTTCCGCGATACTCTACGGATCTCTGAACATTGAAGTTTCTGTCTCCGTACTTGACCGCCATATCATCAAGGTCTATCTCTTCGCCGTCCTTATGCATAGGCATGTTGCCAACAAGCACTCTGATATTTTCCTCTGATGCAAAACCAAGCCCTGCATCAGCCGCCGCCCTGTTTGTAGGAACATAGTCCACGTCCAGGTGAATCAGATGGCAGAATGCAGCGTCCAGGGCTACCGGGTCTGTTGACGCCAGTATTACATCCATGTGTGTCGGATCTCCGGATCCCGGTCCGTTGCCTTCCATTGCCACAACACCATCCATTATGTGAAGGCGAGGCTTCACCAGACCGTTCAGGTCTGCCAGCATGCGGGCGAAATGCTCAGGCGTTTCGTACACCGCATGAGATGCTGTCTTATTGATTCCGTAAACGCAACCGAAGCTGTTTTTGATAGCCCCGGTAATTCTCTCCAGCTGATGGGTCTTCATCTTGCAGATATTTATTACTCCGCCCTCACCGCTTTCTACTATATCTGCAATTTCATTGCAGAGGACGAACTTTTTAGTAGCCATGCCTCCGGCATATTCCACCTCTCGCCCATGCTCAAAGTCTCCCGGGAGAATTCCCAGCTCATCGGCAACCGTCTTTATTCCGCAGCCATCGGCTGTTCGCTCTACGCTTAGCATGGGATTTCCCGGTGAGTCTCCGTATTTCAGGTTTCCATATCCGGCATCCTTCAGCGCCTTGCCTACGGCACGAAAAACCTCCGGATGAGTCGTAACCGCCTTCTCCGGATTTGCCTTTGCGAGAAGATTTGGCTTGAGAATCAGCTCGGAATCAGCATTTATTGCTCCTTCCTCATAGCCTTTGCTGAAGATTTCCTCAAAACCGCCGAGAAGCTCGATTGCCTTGGCAACTGCACTCTCAACTTCTTCCCTTTTGTATGAACTGCACCTTACCAGTGCAACTGTCGACTGTTTCGTTTCCTGCATATTACTCGCTTATGCCATAAAATCTCATGGCGTTATTCCTTGTAATCTCTGCAACTTCTTCAAATGTGAGTCCCTTGATTTCTGCGACCTTCCTAGCTGTGTATTCCACCATAAGAGGAGTGTTTCGCTTGCCTCTAAACGGTACGGGTGTCAGATAAGGTGAATCCGTTTCCACCAGCAGATAATCTACAGGTATCGCTTCGACCATTTCAACTGTCTTCCTGTTGTTCTTATATGTAACCGGACCTGCTACGCTGAGTGTGGCTCCCAGTTTAACATACTGCCTTCCCATTTCCGCAGAACCTGAAAAGCAATGCAGAAGAACTCTGGCGTCAGCTGTTCCGTCAGGCCTTGCCGGGAACCAGCTCTTTCTCTCATCAGAAAAAGCGCCTTCCTCTTTAAGAATGTCCATTACTTCCTGGTCCGCTTCACGTGCGTGAATAGCAATTGGCATCTTAAGCTCGTTTGCCAGCCTGATCTGTTTCCTGAACCATTCTCTCTGGACATCTCTGTCGCTCAAATCGTAATAGAAATCCAGACCGATTTCTCCGATTGCGCGCACTTTATCCCTGCCCGCAAGCTGTCGGATTTCATCCAGCTTTTCATCATCCATGCCTTTGGCATCATGAGGATGACAGCCTACGGCAGCGTAGCACCATGGCCACGCTTCCGCATGATCTGCAGCCATCTTCGAGCTGGCAGGATCAAAGCCGATATCCATGGCATATGACATCCTTCCGTCTTTAACCGCCGCGTCTATCATATTGAAGAGAGCCTGGCGTTCCAGGCTCGTTAAATCTTCATTATTAAAATGTGAGTGTGAATCAAATAGCATTCTTAACCCTCTATGTCTGTTGCTTCATGCTCGAAGCGCTCAATCTGATTGTTCTTCTTGGAAGCGTCAACCTTGTACCACTTTCCATCAAGAACTGTTTCAACCCATGCATGAATGTTTCCATCTGCATCTTCAGCCGTCATGATTGACGCTTCAATATCCGCCTCCTTGCAGAGCTTATATATGAAGGCTGCATAGTACTGTGATTTTGAGCAGTCAATGCCGTCTGTTTCCGCATTGGTCCTGACCTTCTTTACCATGTAGGTCATCTTCTCAAGATCGGAAATTTTCTCATCGCATCCAATGTTGTCTTCAACCTTCTGTTCAACGAAGTTATATTCCGCACCCAGATCTTCGTAGCCTTCCGGCTCAGTTCCTATTCCCAGTGCGTTCAGCTCTCCGCAACCAACAGACTGGTTACTTGTTCCCGTATATACAATGCCGTTTGCATTGTCATAGTTCGGAAGTCCATATCCCAGAACCATTGAATAGCCAACTGAGAAGGTTCTGTATCCTACCGCATCGCTGTAGTTACCTTCAATTGTCTTAATTGTATTTCCGCTTACAGATGCAACCAGACCGGTATGATCAGGAACTCCGTTCTTGTTCCAGTCAAAGAATATTACATCTCCTGCCTTAGGAACGTACTTGGAGCCTGCAGCATACTTATAATTTGAAGTCTTGCTGTTCTTGTATGTGTTGATTACTGTAGGACAATAGCTGCCTCTTACAATGATTGATGTTGTTCCGGACTTGATTGCAACAGCCGAAACAAACATTGCACACCAGGCTGTTGTATATGAGAAGTTGGTTCCCATGTTCTTGTTGTAAAGGTCGATAATCGGCTTGTTTGATTTGTTTGATTCCTTGCAGCCGAGCCATGCAACAGCGGTACTAACTACCGTACTTCTGCTGTAGCCCGACTTGTTAAATGCGCCGTAGCTCTTTCCGCCTGAAAGTGAAGTGTATGCACGAACCTTGTAATAGTAGGTCTGTCCATTGGCAACATTTACATCCTTGAAACTGTTGGTGGTTGATGTTCCCACAACGGAATATTTACCGTCGTTTCCGGCTCTCTGAATTTCATATCCGGAAGCTCCCGATACCTTGCCCCATGAAAGCTTGATATCCTTTTCCTCTGAAACCGCAGTAAGCTGACCAACCTGTCCCGGACCGGTTACGCCCTCCTTTACGGAGCTGTAGCCGCTGTACTTCTTGCTACCGCTTACGGTTCTGTATGCGCGAACCTTGTAGTAATAATATTTATTCTTTGTAATTGAGTCGTTTGTATAGCTCTTTGAGCTCGTAGTACCTATCTTGGAATAGCTGCCGTTCTTGCTTGTGGCTCTGTAAACCTCGTAGCCGCTGGCTCCGGAAACGGCATTCCAGGAGATCTTAATGCTACTTGTCTGTCCGGCAACAGATACTGCAGGAGTCACCATCTTTGGAGTTCCTGAAACCGGCGATGTGAATGCCGAATAAGTTGTCTTCCCGTTTTCGGTTCTGTATGCACGAACCTTGTAGTAACACTTCTTGTTAGTTGTGAGCCCTGTTCTGGTATACGATGTATCAGTTGTACTCTTGATCTTTTCGTACTTTCCGTTCTTGCTCGTGGACTTGTAGACTTCATATCCCGTTGCCATATTGTATGGTGACCAGGCTATGCTGATTGAATTGTATGTAGTCCCCATGCCCTTGAAATCTGCAGGCTTTCCCTTGGCGTCAAAGCCCTGTGGCGTTCCTGCAATCGGGCTGCTGAACTGGCTGTAGGTGACTTTACCCTTTGAGTCCTTGTAGAAGGCTCTAACCTTGTAGTAGCAGGTCTTGTTTGTAGTAAGTCCTGTTCTTGTCCAGCTGTTTGTCAGCACTCTTCCTACCTTCTCGTATTTGCCGTCCTTACTGCTGGACTTGAATACGTGATAGCCCGTAGCGAGAGTGTACTCGCCCCATGCAAATGATACTGAATTGCCGGTGGAAGCCGTAACGGCGAAGCCGCTGACAGCCTTGCCCGTTTCAAAGCCGTAAGGTGTTCCCGCAATCACATCGCTGTACTGACTGTAGGTCACCTTGCCGTTCTTATCCTTGTAGAAGGCTCTTACCTTATAGTAACAGGTCTTGTTTGTAGTAAGATTGGTTCTCTTCCAGCTGTTCGTCAGAACTCTTCCAACTTTAGTATATGAACCATTCTCGCTTGAAGCCTTGAACACGTGGTATCCCGTTGCTCCGGCATATGCGTCCCACTTAAAGGAAACGGAATGGGAATCGTAGGCGGATACAGCAAAGCCTTTTACCTTCGCGCTTGTGCTGAATGTTGCCGCATAAACCTCCCCTCCGCTAATCGGCATGAACGCCACGCCTATTGCAAGAGTTAATGCAAAAGCAAGAATTGTTCTGATTTTTTTCTTCCTGTTGTTTCTCATGAAAACAAAACCTTTCTGTTCGATAATTTATGTTACAGGGTTTCCGTCATCTGCTACTGAAGTAACAAACTCTACTCTTTCCTTGCCGTCCACTACGTTATCGGCAAAGAGAAGCATTCCCTTGGATTCAACACCTCTGAGTTTTCTAGGCTTGAGGTTTGCAACAACGACAACCTTCTGTCCTACGCACTCTTCAGGCTTGAAGTATTCTGCAACGCCCGATACGATCTGTCTTTTTTCTGTTCCCATCTTTACCTGGAATACCAGAAGCTTGTCAGCCTTCGGATGCTTTTCTGCAGAAAGAATTGTTCCTACTCTCAGATCGAGCTTATCGAAATCGTCATATTCGATTTCGTCTTTAAGCTCCAGCGGAATATTTACATCGCCCTTGTCACCGGCTGCCTTTGCACCCAGTTCGTAGAGCTCTTCAAGTTCCTTCTCAATGTCCAGTCTAGGGAAGATGGCATCGCCCTTCTTAACCTGCTCACCGCACATTGCTTCGAATGTATATGCGTCTTCCCATGCAACGTCTGCGTACCAGAGTCCCATCTGCTTTCTGATTTCGTCAGATGTTGTATGCATGAATGGGTGAATCAGAACTGAAATGATTCTGATTGCTTCTGCCAGGTTATGAAGCACGTTGTCGAGACGAGGCTTCATGGCTTCGTCCTTTGCCAGTGCCCACGGCATTGTTTCGTCGATGTACTTGTTGGCACGTCTTACGAGAATCCATATTTCTTCAAGTGCCATGTTGAACTTGAAGTCATCCATCTGTGCGCCAACCTTGTCAGCTGCGCTGATGGCAATTTCCTTCAGCTGTGCATCATAATCAACTTCATCTGTGCACTTGCCCGCTTCAGTCAGATCAGGCACGAATCCGCCATTGTATTTTTCAATCATGCTGACTGTTCTTGAAACCAGGTTGCCCAGGTCGTTTGCCAGATCATAGTTCAGTCTCTTCAGCATAACTTCGTTTGTGAACATTCCGTCCTGTCCGAAAGTGTATTCGCGGAGCAGGAAGTATTTCAGTGCATCGATTCCGTATCTGTCGATGAGTACTACAGGATCGATAACATCCTGGCCCTTGGCTGCCTTTGACTTGGAAACCTTCTCGCCTCCCAGAAGGAGCCAGCCGTGTCCTCTTACCTGCTTAGGCAGAGGCAGGTCTGCTGACATGAGCATTGCAGGCCAGATAATAGAATGGAATCTTACGATTTCCTTTCCTACGAGATGTACGTTTGCAGGCCAGTACTTGTCGTACTTTTCAGGCTCGTCCGGCCATCCCAGAGCTGTAATATAGTTCGAAAGTGCATCGAGCCATACATATATTACGTGCTTTTCATCGATAGGAACAGGAATGCCCCAGTCAAATGATGATCTTGAAATGCAGAGATCTTCCATTCCCTGCTCGATGAAAGCAATCATTTCGTTTCTTCTTGATTCCGGCTCCAGGAATTCAGGTTCTTCCTTGAAAATTCTGAGGAGCTCAGGAGCGTATTTGCTGATTTTGAAGAAGTATGCTTCTTCCTTTGCCTTTGTTACAGGTCTGCCGCAGTCAGGACATGTGTTGCCTTCGCCCAGCTGGTTTTCTGTCCAGAATGATTCGCAAGGTGTGCAGTACCAGCCTTCATATTCTCCCTTGTAGATGTCGCCCTTCTCGTACATCTTCATGAAGAGGGCCTGTACTCTCTTGATATGTCTTGGTTCTGTTGTTCTGATAAAGTCGTCATAGGATATTTCCATGGTCTTCCACAGATCTTTAATTCCCGCTACAACTTCATCAACATAAGCCTGTGGGCTTACTCCCTTTTCTTCTGCCAGAAGCTGAATCTTCTGTCCGTGTTCATCGGTTCCTGTCAGGAACATGACATCATAACCCTGAAGTCTCTTAAAGCGCGCCATGGCATCTGCCATAACCGTACAGTAAGTGTGACCTATATGAAGGTTCGAGCTTGGGTAGTAAATTGGTGTGCTGATGTAATAAGTTCCTTTGTCTGCCATTTTCTTGTCCTTTCTCCGCTGCGAATGGAACAGCGGCTGTGAAATTAATTTATTTCTTCCGGTACGTATTCTTCAGGAGTAATTCCTTCCGAAGCGTCCAGGATATATAACTGTCCGTCAATCATGATTTCATTGTATGAACTCAGATTTCCGTCTGCGTCGATTGTTGTAATGACGCAGGCTTCAATGTCCATGTCTTCACATGCTTCCTGCATCAGGAATGCGTCGTATGTGCTTTCTTCAACATTCTCACCTGCAGCAGGCTCTTCTTCCTGTACGTATTCCGCCAGGGCAACCACCTTCTCGTAATCTGTTTCAGGAGTCTCTGCCGCTTCAGCTGTTTCGCCTGCTTCTTCGGCATCCTCTTCCTCGATTACAGGCTCTTCGCTCATGACCTCATTAACTGCTGCCTGAACTTCGGCTTCGCTTACCGCACTGTCAGCAGCCTCAATCTGTGCCTCAGGGGCCTCTGTTGTCTGATATGCTACGCCTGCTGCTTCCGGATATTCCGGAAGTCCATAAGCGAGCAGAAGGCTGTATCCCGGACTGAATGTCCTGCACTTGACTGTGTCACTGTAATTACCTTAAATGGTTGTTACCTTGCCTGTTGATGAATTGTAATTGTCTACGAAACCAACGTGGTCAGGCACATCGTTCTTGTTCCAGTCGAAGAATACTACGTCTGCCATTCTCGGCTTGTATGACCTGTTGTAGGTCTTGCTCATGAACTTGTCGAGCATTGTCGGGCAGTAGGAGTAAAGCGGTACAAGCGATGAGTTGCCTGTCTTGATTTCAATCGCTGAAACAAATGCTGCGCACCATGGATCGCCGTAACCGATTTTGCCGTTGCCTTCGCTGTTGAATGTATTGACTATATCCTTATGCTTTGTGCTCTTTTCTTTTATTCCCTTGTAGGACCTTGCCGTATTGATTACAGCCTCTCTGTTCGGTCCTTCATTTGATGAGAAGGCGCCTGCCTGAGTACTGCCGTTTACTAACGCCAGGGCTTTAACCTTGTAGAAGTAGGTCTTGCCGTTTTCAAGTCCTTCAGTATCTGCAAAGCCTGTGCTCTCAGAAGTGCCGACATATGTGTATTCACCCTTTGCCGACTCGGATCTGTATACCTCATATGAGCTGGCTGCGGTAACCCCTGTCCATGAAACTGATATTCCGTTTCCTTCCTGAACAGCCGTTACACCGGTTGGGGCTGCCGGATTTGCCATGCCTTCAACAACTGTGCTGTATCCGCCCTTTCTCTTTCCCCGGTATGCTCTGACCTTGTAGTAGTATCTCGTGCCTGTAGTGACCGTATTTGTAAAGGATGTGCCTGTCGTAATCTTTACTCTGCTGTATTTGCCATCCTTGCTTGTTGCTCTGTATACGCGATACTTCTTGGCCCCTGCAAGCTTGTTCCACGAAATTGTAACCTTGCCGCTTCCGCCGCTTGTCTTAACTCCCGTTACTGCAGGAATGGCCGGCTTTGCCCTGAAGATTGCACTGTATGCTCCAAGAACTGTATTACCGTCAACTGTGCCGTAAGCACGGATCTTGTAATATCTGTACTTGCTCAGGTACTTGTTGCCCGTGTCATTAAACTCGGTGGATGTCACTGTCTTTATCAGCTTATACTTGCCCTTTTTCTTTGTGGCACGGTAAATCTTGTAGCCATCAGCCTGATCCACTTCATTCCAGGCCAGCTTTACACTGTTGTAGGTGTAGCCGGCAACCTTGATTCCGTCAACCTTTGATGCAGAATCAAACTGCGCTACTGGCTGTTCCAGATTTACATCGCTTCCCTCGCCATCCGCTGCAAAGGCAATGCCTGTTCCCAGCGGCATGAACGTAACCGCAACCATTATTGATAATATGATGCTCAGTAATTTCTTTTTCAAATGAATACCTCCGGTTCTCTGCGCGTTCCCGCATACAGATATTCCAATTCTTCCTTATGGTAGATGTACCCCGGATCATCGAAGTACAAGGCCCCTTCCGGACATTTCTTTTCACAGCCGCAGCACTTGATGCATATTCCGTCAACGACTCCCGGCGCAGACTCTTTTATTGAGCCCATTGGACATGCTCTGACGCATGTTCCGCAGCCGGTGCACCTGCTTTCATCGAGCTTTGGCTTTACCTTCAGAATGTTTATATGCTCGCCATGTCTGTCGCGAGGCTTGTAGTAATCTCTTATTGGCGTTTCACCGGCAACATCTATCGGTCCCGGAATTTCTTCCCCCAGATTGCTTATCTTCGCTGCGACTGCCTTTGCGAAATCCCCGGCGCAGGCCATGTCTTCTGCGTCCGGTCTTCCCGCCGCCAGCATTCTCGAGAATGAATGCTCCCCTATGAATGCAGCAGCTGCAATCGTGTGGAAGCCCTTGGCCTCGAGAATGTTTCTCAGTTCGATAAGTGCGTCGTCATAGTTCCTGTTTCCGTAGAGAACCACGGGAACCGCCAGGGCGTCTCCGCCTTCAAGAGTATCCAGAAACTTCAGCAGTACATTGGGTACGCGTCCCGCAATTACGGGAGTTCCGAAAACCACGATGTCCTCTTCTCCAAATGCGTATTCCTTTTTTCTCGCTTCAGGAGGGGTGAAGTCTATGTCTTCTGCTTTTGCAAAAGCAGTCTCCGGCAATGCTGCCGCCATCTCTTCTGCCACCTTCTTTACGATTTTTTCAGTGGTTCCTGTCCCGCTGAAGAACATTCCTCTAATTGTTTTCATGTCTATTCTTCGTCTATTGTTGACTGTCTCCAGATCTGTCTGTTTGTATATTCAATGATAAGGTCCACGATGTCATCGACTTCGAGATATCCGCTGTCAATGCACAGGTTGAAGTTTACGTGCTCTCCCCACTTGCGGCCTGTATGGTAAGCGTAGTAGTTTGCTCTGGACTTGTCAGCCGCACGCATGATCTTTCTTACTTCCTCTTCGGAGTCGCCATATACCTCAATGGCTCTTTTGATCTTGTCCTCTTCCTCTGCGTAGATGAAGATGTTGGTGGCATACGGAAGTCCTCTGAGAATATAGTCTGCGCATCTTCCAACGATAACGCATGATCCCTCTTCGGCTATCTTGCGGATTGTATCAAACTGTGCCAGGAATAGTCTTTCGTTAAGGCTGAGTGATTCCGGTCCCGCTTCACCTGAGCCCATTGCTGAAGCCAGGCTGTAAAGGAAGCTGTTCTTTGCTTTCTGCTCTGCTCCTAAGAACATCTCCTTGGCAAATCCGGATTCTTCAGAAATCCTGTCGTTAATTGTGTCTCTGTCGTAATATGGGACACCCAGTTTTTCGGCCAGCTTTTTGCCGATTATTCTTCCGCCACTTCCGTATTCACGGCTGATGGTGATAACTTTCTTATCTCTGTTTATCTCTGTCATGGCAATTCCTTTCCATTGTATGCATTTTCTTATTCTGCATTATATCATCAAGAGACTCAAAAAGGCCTAATATTAATAGATTTTAACAATAAAAAAGCGTCGAAAACCTTAGTGTTTTCAACGCTTTTGGCCTCTTTAGAATATGCTCAGGTATCTTTCCCCCGTATCCGGAAGAAATACCACTATTTTTTTGCCCTCATTTTCAGGAAGGGCTGCCATTTTCAGCGCTCCGCAGACAGCCGCTCCCGAAGATACTCCACAGAGGATTCCTTCTTCTGTTGCCAGTCTTTTCATCATGTCCAGAGCGTCCTCGTCCGTAACCGTGATAACCTGATCAACCAGCTCTGCATCGTAGTTTTCCGGGATGAAATTGGCTCCGATTCCCTGTATTTTATGCGGTCCTGCCTTGCCCTCGGTAACAAGTGGTGATGATGCCGGTTCTATGGCTATAAGCTTTATCTGAGGGTTCTTTTCCTTCAGATATCTTCCTGTTCCGGATATGGTTCCACCTGTTCCGAATGTGGCAATGAAGATGTCAAGCTGTCCGTCCGTATCCTCCCAGATCTCCGGTCCCGTAGTGCGGTAGTGGGCCTCCGGATTGTCCGGATTGTCAAACTGTCCCGCCATTATGCTTCCCGGGATCTCCTCAAGAAGCTGCTCTGCCTTTGCAACGCTGCCGGCCATTCCTTCTGATGCCGGCGTGAGGACCAGTTCTGCTCCGTAAGCCTTGAGAAGGCTTCTTCTCTCTACGCTCATGCTCTCAGGCATGACCATTATGGCTCTGTAGCCTCTGGCGGCTGCAACCATTGCAATTCCAACGCCTGTATTGCCGCTTGTAGGTTCAATAATGGTTCCGCCGGGTTTCAGTCTGCCTGACTTTTCCGCTTCAACTATCATGTTGAAGCCCACGCGGTCCTTGGAGCTTCCGCCCGGATTGAAACGCTCAAGCTTGGCTATTATCTCGGCATTTACGCCTGCTCTTTTTTCTATTTTGTTCAGTCTGATAAGCGGCGTGCCGCCTATGAGCTCAGTTATTGTATTGCTGATTTTCATCAATCTTCTCCTTTAAAACTTCTCGTAATCCACTACCTTTCCGTCTTCCATTGTCAGCACGTATCCGTGTCCCGGATTCGGAATCCACTGATAGAAATTGCTCTCGTACTTTTCCGGCCACAGGCTGTTCATTATTGAGCATATTACACCGCCGTGAATTACGCATATGCTCATGGCTTCCTTTCGCTGGTTTCTCAGCTTAAGCATGAGAAGCTCGTGCTTTACCTTCAGCTCCTCGAAGCCCTGCCATACTCTGGCATTAAAATCTCTGATGCTCTCGCCGTTTGGCGGCGGAGTGCCGTCCGCAAAGGTGTTGCACCATTCTCTGTATTCCGGATTGCTGTTCAGCTCCTCATAGGATTTCATTTCATAGTCTCCGAAATTCAGCTCTCTGAAATTCTCGATTACCTCATGCTCCTTGTCTCCATACACAAGCTCAAAGGTCTGCTCAGTCCTCAGCATTCCGCTGGTATAGTACTCCGCATTCTCGCTGTCCGGATAGAAATTCTGAGAAGCCAGAAGCTTCGTCATCTCTATGCCCTTGTCGGCAAGAGGGACATCGGTGGCTCCGTAATAGAGGCCCTGAACGTTTCCCGTTGTTATTCCATGTCTTATCAATACTATTTTCGATCTCATTTGATGTCCTTCCCTATTCCGCAGAAAACCCTTATTACTCTGTCCGCTTTTCCTGCCAGATACACCATGAGTCTGCCGTTCATTTCTCTGAATGCACGGACCTCCCTGTCAACGGGCACTACGCCCTGCGACACATCGGTCACGATGATGATTTTATCCTGCAGCTTTTCGGCGTTTTCTTCAAACCAGTCTTTCGCTTCAAGGCCTTTTTTCACGCAGTTCATTACATAGTTTTCAGTATTGCAAAAGCAGTCGGCCTGAAGATCCGGTTCTGCCGCTTCAGTCAGGTCGCATATTTTATCTGGGTTGAAGTTTGCCTTTGCATAATCCAGCTTGCCCTGGTATGCACCGCCAAATATTAATATCATATTCTTCTCCTACATGAATAATGCAAGCGTTATCATTCCGCACATTTCCGATGTTGTAATCATGTGTCCGGAAATGTCGCCGTTCATTCCGCCGAGCTTCTTTCTGTCAAAGAGGCCAACAAGCAGACCTATTCCTACGGTTACTGCTGCGATGATTGCTGTGGCAATCGGTCCCGGAACAGGCCTTACGCTGATTCCGTTTCTCGCCAGAATCATGGCAACCACAGTGATGGCTGCGGCAATTAGAATTGCAACGGTAATCGGCACAGCGTTTTCGCTTTCCTCGCCCGCCTCGGCGTACTGACTGCTCGACATCGGCTTGCTTGTCATGACAGTAACCACGCTTGTCATTCTTGACAGGGTACATATCATTACAAAAGCAGCGGCAAGGGCCAGGTCAAATTCCCAGGCTGCGGATATCCATGCTGCCGCAAATATGAGCAGCATAAGCACCAGACAGATGGTTGCGAAAGCACCAACGTGTGAATCCTTGAGGATTCTTCTTCTCTCTTCCATTTCCGGATGTCTCGGCATGACCGCATCGCTGCAGTCCATGAATCCATCGAGATGTATGAATCCGGTCAGCAGGAAATACACGCCCGTCAGCAGCGCACCCATAATTGTCGGTACGCAGCTGAAATTGGCCAGTGGCCACCATATGAGGCAGCATATTGCTCCGATGCACGCGCCAACAAGAGGCAGCATGGCCAGCTGAGCGAGTCTGTCTTCCTCGTTCCATTTCTTATATGGGCATGGTATCCAGCAGAACATTCCCCATGCCATCATGAACCCTCTAAGGTATTTCATCTATTATCTCTCTTTCCAGATTTCTTCTGTTCCGTATGCTATTTCAACTACCCTGTCGCAGGCCTTTGCCAGTGCCAGATCTACGCCTGCCAGAGCCTTTCTGTATTCTTCCGTTGATTCTGAATACTCGCCGCCGTCTCCATATATTCCGTCAGAAACGAAGACTACGGAGCCTCCCGCTTCGGCAATGGCTTTTCCGAATGCAAGCATGTCTTCCTTGACCCTTTCCGGCGCTGCAGGGTCTGTTGTGATTTCTTCCCCCGCATTGCCCTTGAGCGTTCTCGGAAACATTTCGTTTTCGGTTATTGCTGTGACACTGTCCAGAAGAAATACTCCACCCAGATCAATGTCTTCTCCTGCCTTTGCGCGGTCCAGTATGCCGGTCAGATTTACTCCCTGTTCGATGGTTTCAAATCCCCAGCCTTCCCGCTCGGCAAGGTGCCTTCTTATTCTCGCCTGATCCTCTTCGTCTCTCGGAATCATGGTCGCTATGTAGTAAAGTGGTCTGCCTTCTCCGACAGCCGTATCCTGCGCAAGCCTCTGGGCGTAGTAGGATTTGCCGTTCTTGCAGCCACCGCTTATGAATGTGTTCATTTCCTGAATCTGTCCTCGCCCCTGATTTCCTCAAGGTATCCGTCATCTATTGCGGCTTCTTCAAATGTCGCCATGTTGGCCATGACGTCGCATGCGCCCTTTATTATCTTGAAGGCAACCGGACATCCGCTTCCCTCTCCGAGTCTCATGTCCAGAGCCATGAACGGCTTCAGCTCCAGCATGTCCACTGCCATGGCGTAGCCACGTTCAAAGGACTTGTGGGATGCGATCATGTAGTCCCTCGCATCGGGGCAGATAATGTATGCCGCCAGAGCCGCAACAACAGAAATGTAGCCGTCAATTACCACAGGCATTCTGTTCCTGGCAGCGCCCAGATATGCTCCCGTCATGGCGCAGATATCAAATCCGCCCATCTGTGCGAGAGCCTCTATCATCTCCTCAGGTCCATTGATTCCGCCCCTTTTTCTAAGGGCTTCACTGGCCCTGTTTACTATCTCTTTTTTTCGTGCAAAACCGGCATCGTTTACACCGCCGCCTCTGCCGACTGTATCCTCTGCGTCACAGCCTGTAATTGCAGAAAGCAGTGCTGCGCTGGTTGAAGTGTTTCCTATACCCATCTCGCCGATGCCCATTATTTCATATCCTGCCTCGGCAATGGCATCAGCCATTTCAATTCCCGCCTCCAGGGCCTTCAGTGCCTCTGCTTCTGTCATGGCAGGCCCTTTGGCTATGTTGTCTGTTTCGCCTGTTTCCGGTCGTATTCTTCTGTTTATTATTTTGTGCGTATCTCTAAGGGGAACCTCATCGTAAAGGCTCTCCGGTATTCTGTCCTTTACTCCCATGTCAACTATGAGCAGTTCACTGCCGAAGCTCTCTGCCAGAGCTCCCACACCCGTGAGTCTTCTGGTAAAGTTCACGGTCTGGGCCATTGTGACCGACTGGGGTGCAGATGCTACGCCTTCTGCGCAAACGCCGTTGTCCGCACAGAAAACAGCAACGCAGGATTTGTCTACGCTGTTGATTAGCTTGCCTGTCATCCCTGCAATGCGCACGGAAATATCCTCCAGGCCGCCAAGGGATCCCGGAGGTTTTGCCAGACTTTCCTGTCTTGCCTTTGCCATTTCCATGGTCTCCAGGCAGGCAGGTTTTATTTCTTCAGTTATTCTAATCAGTTCTTCTGTTTTCATATTCCAAATTTAAAGCATTTGCCGCACACATCCGAGGATGGAATGTATTCATTGAATTTGAGGCAGTATTCCTGGCATTTGAATTTGTCTATGCCCCCTTCGGATATTGCTCCCCCTGGACATGCTGCTATCATTTCCCGGCTGCATTCGGGCTTTTCCCAGGCGCGCAGGATTTCATCAGCAAAGCTTTCCGGATCAATTGTTTCCAGTCCTTCAGCAGGCTCAGCATAAAGGCCGTCCGTAATGATTCCTCCGACTCTGCCACCATATCGCCCATTAACGATAAGCGACCCCGCAGGTCCAATGGTTCCGACTCCGCCGACTGCCGCCGCAAGAGTATGAGACCAGCTGCCGCGACAGGTCTTAAGATCCCACTCCATCATGTTGTTCATATACGAAGTAAGTCTTCCCTGGGTTTTCAGTGTCTTTACTATCGTTCTGTTAAGCTCCATCGCAAGCCACAGGGATTCCATGTATGCTCTGACCCATTCCTCAGTCGGCGTATCAGCCGCTTCATTGCGGCCAACTATATCCGCAGCATAAGGAGTATAATGCAAAATCAGACACTTTCCCGGTCTGTAAATCTTCTTGGGATGATCATTCATCCCGCGAGCAAACAGAGCGTCAAACTTCGGGTCTTCCGCATCAACATATGCCAGTATTGGAGTTTCAAAGCTGCAGACAATATCCTCTTTTTTCTGGAATTCAATTGCCGTTTCCTCGACGTTCTTCTGCAGGTGTTTTTTTAGCAGTTCAATGTTCATTATTAGAATCCGTGCTTTCTCATGTGTCTTTCTCTCTTTTTCTCAATTCTTCTGAGCTTCTTTTCGAGAGTCTTTGCCTTCTTGTCCAGCTTCTCTTTTTTCTTCAGAGCCTTTTTGCTGAGAACAATGATTTCATCCTCAACATCCTGCTTTGCGATTTCGCCGCGCTTAACAAGCTTTTCCCCGCGTTCCTTCAGTTCTCCTCCGCGTTCAATTACAGTATGTCTTGCCTTATCTGCAGCATCAGCAGCCTTATCAGCCACTTCAATCATGTGGTCTGAGAGAAGTTTCATTTCCTCTTCAACCATTGGCTGGTGTTTTTCCTTCTTCTGCTTTGCCTTTGAAGCAAGTGTGAATATATTTGCTCTGAACATTTCTGATACTTTCATACTGTTTCCTCCCTTGAATTATCTCTCTATCATTCCTCTGTACTTTTTTATTGAACCAAGGTTTTTCACGTTTGTGTATCCTCTTCCCTTGAGAGATGTTACGGCATTAGTGGCTCGTATTCCGCTCTGGCAGTAAACGCAGATTAAAACGTCTTTGCTTTTGGCAATATTGTCTACCTGGTGAATGCTCTTCAGCGGAACGTTAATGCTTCCCGGAATATGTCCCGTTCTGTACTCTCCTGCCGACCTTACATCCAGCAGCAGGGCATTAGGTGTTGCAAGACATTCCTTCACTTCCTGAAACATGCTTTTGCTCTTAAATATGTCAAAAAAACTCATTTCTTTTTCCCTCCCTCTTCATCTGCATACAATTCCCGTTTCAGTGCCATGACAAGGCCTACCAGCTTATCATCCTCTTCAATAAATACCATGTCCGGCCATTTGCCTTTGGCATCCAGATAATACTTGCGGGTAATCTGAAAGTTTTCCAGAAGCTTCTTGTCGATCCATCGCACCTGGCCGTCCATCGTTTCCAGCTCAAAGGCATCAAGACCGCCCGGTGTCTTTTCTCTGGATGAGAGAAAAGCCTCGGCTTTTCCATGAACTCCTTCAACCTCTTCGATTACATCGAAATACTTGACGAGCTTCTCGTTTTTCTCGATCTCGCCCTTCGTGTTCTTTGCAATTTCCGCAGCAGTTCCCTGCTCCATGAAATAAATCAGGCTCTTGTGATAGGCAATTGCTTCCTGTCCGTCAACCTCTGCCCAGAACACCTTCTCCCCCTTCTGGGAGCACTGACTGATAATTTCCGGTATTTTCATAGCTTTTCCTCCATTACAGTCTTGAGAGGCTTCATTCCCATGGCGTCATAAAACGCCCTGGCCGTCGGATTCACCTCCCATACATTCAGAGTGATTCTGTCGCAGCCTTCTGCTTTTGCATACTCTCTTACGTACTCGTAGAGCTGTGTTGCAATGTGCTGACCGCGGCAGGCTTCGTCCACGCAAACATCGTCAATATATAGAGTCTTCATGTCTCTCATGTTGTTGCTGTTTTTTATTTCTTCAAAGGTGCAGAACGCATAGCCCTGGGTTACATCCGCTTCATCTGCAAAGACAAACACGGGCGTGCTGTCATCCGCAAATATTGCAAGCAGCTCTTCGTCCCTGTACTTCTTGGTACCCGGTATGAATATGTCAGGGCGTGCCTCAGCATGAACGGTAAGCACCTGTTCAAGAAGGTCGTTTACCCTTGCCAGGTCCTTCTCCTCGGCTCTTCTTATCATACGATTGCTCCTTTTATTTCTTGAATTCAGGGTTATCCAGGCCCTTCCATCCGAATCTGATTATTGATACGATTACCGATCCGAGTATGACGCACTCGGTCAGAACTCCGCCGTAAGCTCCTTCGATTATATCGTAAATCAGCCAGGCCGGCGAAACGCATGCAAGCTCAGAAAGTCTAATGAGCTTGGCACTGTTTGTAAAGAATGCCAGCGTGCTCACCGAATAGGCGATGAAAGGAATAATGTCCAGCGGTCCCGTCCATGTAATAAACATGTATACCAGACTCGGTATGCAGAACAGGATTCCCCATCCCTTCCATTTCAGCCATGTCCACTGTTCAATCTTTATGAGCAGAAGATTCCTGAGAATCTGCAGGCCCATGTTGAACAGGCCTCCTGTCGCTCCCAGCAGGTAGAACTGAATGCAGTAAAACACATCTGCCAGAGACTGAACCAGATAGAGTGCCTTATTGGATTTTATCTGAAACGATATTATGAAACTCAGGGTCGACAAAACCCCGAAGATGTTAGCAATGATTTTTATCATTTAAATTCGATTTCTATGTCGTACTTAGGACAGGCAATCTGCAGAAATGCCTTGATCTGCTTCTCTGCGTTTTCGTCTGCCTTTTCGAGAAGCGCGTCGATATCCTGCTCTTCAAGAGCCTGTTCCTTGGCCAGCTTTCTCAGGTTGCTGTCATCCTCCGGCTTCAGAGAATTAAAGAGACCGTTTTTCTTATCGCCGATTTCCCAGGTGTCCTCTAATATCTCATGGCTCAGAACCTCGCTGTGCGGAAGGGTTACCTTCATGGTCTTGGCGGACCTGTCAATGTCAATGTCATCCTTTGAGAGGTTCTTCAGATTAGGACCAAGCTTCAAGACTCCGTTATATTTTACGACCATGCTCTTTTCAGAGAATGGAATCTTGTACTTTTCGAAAATCGGGAATGACTTTTTGCCGCCGTCATATGGCACAGTCATAGTGTAAGTGTCCTGATATGTTGCCAGATCGGATATTTCAACCAGCTCCTGTGAAATAACCTCAGGATCAATTGAATATTCTTCTTCTGGCTGAATCACATGGGCTGTTACAAAGCCGCCAATAAAAGCAATGATTAATGCTATTACAATAGCAAGAAATTTTTTCATTTTTTCTCCCCTCTTGTTTTATTCTTCATCTCCGTCAACTTCGCCCTGCATTGGAACGAAGCACTTTTCTGCTGTCTTTGTTAAATCTCCCTGATTTGCTCCCTTGTCCATGCTCAGGCTGTAAAGTGCTCCCGGAACAACATCGAGCCATGCCACGAAGCCTTCCTTGCCTTCATTGATTCCGCAGACTGCGTCACAGTAGGAAACCATTGTGTTTGCTGCGCTTTCCCATTCACAGTATATTCCGGCCAGCTCTGCTCCAATATTAATCTGGTCGTTAAGTGATGCCATCAGTGCGTCAGGGTCTGCCTCCGGATTGTCGTCACCGCAGAGACTGAGTTCATCGGTCATCTGGCAGCGGTAGCAGTATTCCTGTCCGTCCAGTGTAAACTCAACCTGCGCAATTGGATATCCATCGTCACTTGTTGCGTCGATGTAGGAGTATGCAACGTCTGTTGCTCCCTCCGGTGCATCGAGACTGATTCCTGTTGCCTGAACAATATCGTCTGCGCTTTCACATTCATGAACCGGATTTGCAACTCCCGTTTCCTCTTCTGCTGCCTGCTCACTGTCTCCGCATGAGCAGAAGCACAGCGACATGCTTACTGCCAGAACAAGAGCTAAAACTGTCATAAATAATTTCTTTGTCTTCTTCATTTCAAATCTCCTTTTCTTATCTCAGATTATATGAGTTTTATCCCAATATCACAATTAACTTTATCTTTCATGGCTTCTTTTGCCAGGCCTTTGAAGTGCCCGTGCTTGAAGTCGCCAATTGATACCGTCAAATCAGACTTAACGAAGGTGCTTCCTTCGCCCGTGTTTCCGTTGAGACCGCTGTTGATATCGGCTGCCACAATGAACGAACCCATATTGCCGCATCTGTTTATCTCTTCAATGGCTGTTTTCGTAATGCCTTTAACGTCTCCTGCAAAACCTGTTCCCAGAAGACAGTCAAGAATGCTGCCGTAGTTCGACAGGTCTGTTTCCTCTGTAAAC
>JAUNIQ010000100.1 GCA_030535275.1 Bacillota bacterium
CTAAAATAATGAAATATGTTAAAACCACAAACGGGGTAGTATTTCACTTGAAATTATCTGACGGAGTAATTCTCTATTACTCACTTCAATTTCAAAAGTTGAAATGAAATTCCCACGTTTCACGGTATTTGTATATTTCAAAATCAATTCGCGCTCGGAAGCATTTGATCTGTAAATAAAATCATTGCACAATCCTTCATGTTCCCAAAAGATTATTTCATTGTCTGCCAGCAAAATCTTAAAATCATTGAAAATTGTAATGTTGCCGGTGCGAGGATTATAGGCACGCCAGATTGATCCTGGACAGTTCATCCATTCGAGCTCCTTGGGTACATGCCATATGCAGGTGCTTCCACGAAGATGGCACAGATTACCCGAAAGGAAACCTCGTTCTCTTAAGTCGTTTTCGAGTTCGCGAACAAGTGGGAACACCTTAACAAGTTGTTTTTCTTCATAATGAAATGGTACAGCAAAATCCTCCAATTCATTTCCTATATCTCTTTCGGATTTTGAACGAACAGGAACATTATTATTTGTATATTTTGCATTACTTAAATCCATTTTCTTTTTTAAAAAACTTTGCTTAAACCAATTGTATTGATTGTATGTCATAACAATCCTTGCAATATCGAGGTTACCTTTTACAAATTCATCAATTAAGGCCTGCAACGAAGCAATATTTTCAGGAGTATTATCTTCAATGGCATGCAAAAGCAAAGAAAGGTATTTTCGCCGAGCTAAATTGTATAAGTGCTCGCTTTTTTTAGGAATGTACTTTTGCTTATCGTTGATTTTTTCATAAAAGTTAACATAACCTCTGTCGTGGCGAAAATGAAGAATGCCATCATCAGTAGCTGCCAGGCGTTTGCGGACACGTTCAAGTGCAGCTGACTTGTCATAGTTGCTCTGAAGAGCAAGGCGTATAGATTTCTTAAATGAGTCAGGATTAATAAGTTGTTTCATTAGCAACAGCCTCCAACAACCATAAAATGTAAATTATTACAATAAATAGTAATACATTAAATCTCAAAAAGCAATAAAAAATCCCATGAAACATGGGATTCCTAAAAAATATCAGATGCCCTCTTAATCGTTCTTCATCTTTGCCAGGCCGAAGATTGCGATTATTGCTCCGGCTACAATGAAGAACATTGCACTGGCATTTGAATGACCCGGGAAGTAGCCTGTCTTGTAGGCGATTCCCATGATGCAGATCATCATGCCTGCAGCTGCCATTATTATGTGCAAGAATTTCTTTCCGTAGTTCATTTGCTGTATTCCTCCATTATTTCTACAGATGCGCTGCAGCCAAGCCTGTCTGCTCCCGCATCTATCATTGCCTTTGCATCTTCGAGTGTTCTTATTCCGCCGGAGGCCTTGACCTGAGCTTTATCTCCGACTGTTTTCTTCATTAGGCGAACTGCCTCGACAGTGGCTCCGCCCGATGAGAAACCGGTGGATGTCTTGACGAAATCCGCACCACAGTCCACACATGATTTGCATGCCTGTACGATTTCCTCATCTGTCAGAAGGCAGGTCTCTATGATTACCTTAAGCAGTGCTCCGTCCTCGTGGCACATTTCGCCGATAGCGTAGATTTCATCCTCCACGTAAGCCCAGTTACCTGCCTTTGCCTGGCCTATGTTCATGACCAGATCAATTTCGTGGGCGCCGTCCTCCAGAGCAAGCTGAACCTCGTATGCCTTTGCATTTGTGGACATGGCACCGAGAGGGAAACCGGCAACTGCAGCAACCTTAACTTCTGAGCCTGCAGCGTCGATGAAACGGCGTACGCTTCTAACGTGACTGCCGTTGACGCAGACCGAGGCGAAGTCGTTGGCTACCGCCTCTGTAACCAGCTTGAGAATCTGCGATGAAGTGGCTTCCGGCTTCAGCAGAGTGTGATCAAAATATTTATTAAAAGCTTTCATTGGAAATCTCCTCTGATTTATCTCTTGTGCTATAATTGTAACATAAAAACGGAGGCAGATAACATGAAACTTGACATTAAGGGACTTTATAGAATAAAAGACGAAGACTACGACAAACTCTATGATATGTTTCAGGGGGCCTTCAAGAACTATGAAAAGCTTGTAGGCGCTTACCCTGACTGGGATGACAGGCAGGCGGCCATTGAAATGGTAATTGCCTATTATCTGGCCTACGACTGGAAATACGGGGCTGCCTACAGCCTGGATGAGAAAATAGACGAGGCAATAGTGGTCTGCCATTCTGATGACATTGATTATACAGATGAGCGGATTGCAGAGGCTAATTGCGAGAATGACAGATTCAAGGCCGCAGCAGCGAAGCTGTCCGATGAACAGGTGCAGTTCTGGTATGACTTTTTTGATGAGTTTGACAGACAGGAAGCAGCACTTAAAATTCCGGCGCCGCATATCTATGTGGATTATGTCGCAGTGAGGGAAGGTCTTCAGGGAAAGGGCAGAGGAAGCAAAATCATTGCAAGGCTTAAGGATTACGCAGACGAGCAGGGCCTTCCGGTAATGCTCTTTACTAACGGTGCTGACGATATAGCCTTCTACATGAAGAACGGTTTCAAGGTTATCGGCGTCACCAGATCAGCGGAATTCAAATTCGAAAATACATACATGCTCTACGAGCCAAAAGCAAAGGCAGACTGATGGAACGGGACGAACTGCTTATCGCACAACTTGAAGATAAAGCCGGTCAGGTTTCAGACAGATACATGCTCCTTGCGGGAGATTTCCTCGATACACATCAGAGAAAGATAGCGGAAGATTTCGCTAAAAGCAGGAAGCTGTCTGTGAGACTCATGTTCTATGGCGGATATGAGGATGCAGAAAGATGCATGCCTGTATTTCTTCCGGACTACATTGAGCTTCCCGAGGAGGGCGTGCCTGAGGAAGTCGAAGAGCTTCTTAGAATCGTTCGCGTAAGCGTTCCCAGAGGAGGAAGGCAGCTCAGCCACAGAGACTATCTGGGATCCCTTCTGGCACTTGGGCTGGACCGCGAAGTGACGGGAGACATTCTGGTCAGAAAGGCAGACGAAAAATCCGGTGGCGGCGCGGACATAATAGTGCAGGCCGAAATTGCAGATTTCATCGAGCTGAACTACAGCAAGGCCGGCAGGGCAAACCTGAATGTGGAAGTGCTGCCAGTTGACAGACTGGACACGGGCACTGTAAACATAGAGCAAAAGCAGGACACAGTGGCATCCCTTAGACTGGACAGTATCTGCGCATCGGCATTCGGCCTTTCCAGAGCGAAGGCTGCGGAAGCAATACGGCGCGGAATCGTGTCGGTAAACAGCATTGAAGCCATCAGGATTGACATGGAAATCCATGAGAAGGATAAGATAGTAATGCGTGGAAAGGGCAAGGTTGTCCTTGATGAAATAGGCGGAACAAGCCGCAAGGAAAGGGTTCGCATCAGACTTAATTTATATAGGTGAAAAAATGAAAATACCTGAACTGTACAGACAAAGAAAAGAAGAAGGAAGGCCGGTTTTTTCTCTGGAAGTATTTCCTCCGAAGAGAAAGAGCAACATGAATTCCATATATGAAGCCGTTGATGAACTGAAGCTGACAAAACCTGATTTCATCAGCGTTACCTATGGCGCCGGCGGAAATATCGCAGACAACTCGACCTGCGACATTGCAGCGACCATCAAGAAAAAGTACGGAATTGAAACCGTGGCCCATCTGACCTGCATCAACTCAACCAGAGAAGACGTCAAGGTAATGATTCAGAGATTTGCCGAATCAGACATTGAAAACGTAATGGCACTGAGAGGTGATATCGTTCCCGGCGAGGAAATCAAGAGGGAGTTTGCTCATGCCAACGAGCTGGCCATTGAAATCCAGAGACAGTGCCATGACGACCTGGAAATTCTGGGTGCATGTTATCCTGAAGGACATTACGAAGCCAAAAGCATTGAAGAGGATGTTCAGAATCTGAAATACAAGATCGGAGCGGGAGCTAAGGTGCTCATTACTCAGCTCTTCTTCGACAATCATAAATTCTATGACTTCATTACAAGGCTTGGAAAGAGCGGCATAATGGTTCCCGTTTCAGCGGGAATAATGCCGATAGTAAAATCCAGCCAGATAGAGAAAACCGTTCAGCTTTCGGGCGCAAGCCTGCCACACGACTTCACAGAGATGATAGCTCTCTATGAACACGACAGAGAAGGGCTCTACGAAGCCGGTATTGATTTTGCAGTAAGACAGTGCAGAGATCTGATTAAGCACGGCGTTGACGGCGTACATATTTACACCATGAACGATCCGCAGGTTGCAATCAGAGTCTGGGAAGGAATAAAGAATCTCCTCTAATGGCACGCAATCTCATGAACTATTTAACTGAATATGCAGACATCAGTTTCAGCCAGCATCCATTCACAGCAGTGGATGCTCTTGTATTGTGCCAGCTTTCATATCCCAAGATTGACCGGATTGTCCCGGCCGATGGATTCATGGGCCTTAAGGAAGTGGCAGAGCATCCTGACAGTGAAGAGATGTACACGGACAGACTCTTTGGGGAAATGTACAGAGAGTTCGTTTCGAAGGTTGCCGCATCTGAAAGATACAGCGGATTTGAAGCGGGGATGTTTAGGGAAACAGTAGACGAGGCAGAGGAATATCAGTTTGCCGCCGTAACATTCCGCATGCCGGGAGACAGGCACTTTGTGGCGTTCCGCGGTACTGACGAGAAGGTCGTCGGGTGGAAAGAAGACTTCAACATGGGCCACCTGAGAGCAGTCCCGTCACAGAAAATCGCACTGGATTATCTTAACGGCGTTCCGGGTGCGGGACCGGTGTTTGTCGGAGGTCACTCAAAGGGCGGAAGTCAGGCAATCTATGCTTCTGCAAAGGCAGACAAGTCCATCAGTGAGCGCATTACGGGAATATACAGCTTTGACGGAATGGGACTGGGAGAGGACTTTTATTCCATCCCGGAATACGAGAAGATAAGGGGGAGAATTACCAAGATTATTCCCGACGAATCAATCATAGGCACTCTGTTTGAGAGTCCTGAAAACTGCCTCATAGTAAAGAGCGACGGCAGAGGAATAAAACAGCACGATTTCATGAAGTGGCATGTTACCGAGGGTCACTTCGAATACTGCGACGGACTTAAACCTGCAGCGGCACTGCTTGCAGAAAGGCTTAAGAAATGGATTAATTCTCTCGATGGCGAAGAGAGAAAAAAGTTTGTAGACAGCATCTACTCTCTTGTTGTTGCCTGTAAACCCGAGGAAATATACAGCCTTGGTGACGATGCGGTTAATAAGGTCATAACCGTTCTGAATGAGTTCAGAGGAATGGACGAGGGAAGCAGAGAGGATATCATCAGGGTCCTGATTAAGCTTGTCAGGGCATAAACCGGAAAATGTACAGTATGTGTACGGTTAAGATGTATATAATATAATAACGAAATACTGTAACAGAATTATATTCAAATAAAAATACTGCGGAGCAATAGCTCCGTAGTTTTCTTTTTGCCCAATAAGTTTTATAATATGTTAGATAGGTAAAGTGGTTTTTTGAGGTAATAATATGAACGAAAACGGCAAAGTGTTTTTCGCTAAAAAGGG
>JAUNIQ010000009.1 GCA_030535275.1 Bacillota bacterium
TGGTGCCCATGCCAGGTGTGGCGTGATGATGCAGTTGTCCAGGCCGATGAGAGGACAGTCTTCCTGAGGCGGTTCAGTTGCCAGTACGTCTGTAGCTGCGCCTGCAATGAAACCCGCCTTGAGTGCATCAGCCAGAGCACGTTCATCAATGAGTCCGCCACGTGCCGTATTTATAAGAATTGCACCGGGCTTCATGTTAACCAGGAAAGAGGTGTTGACCATCTTTTCGTTTTCCTTTGTCAGTGGGCAGTGAAGTGATACATAGTCTGATTTCATTGCGGCTTCAGGATCACGGCTGTAGATGTTTACGGTCATGCCGAATGCCCTGGCGATTTCCGCAACCTTCTTTCCGATCTCTCCATAACCTATAATCCCGATGCTTTTACCTGCCAGAAGTGAAATCGGCTTTTTCCAGTAACAGAAGTAATTGCTGTTTTCCCATTCGCCGCTCTGAACTGAAGCGTTGTGAAGGCCAACGTTGTTGGTCATTTCCAGCATGAGGGCAATAGTGTGCTGAGCGACAGCGTCTGTGGCATATGAAGGTATGTTTGTAACAACAATACCCAGTTCGGCAGCGGCCTCTACATCAATATTGTTGTATCCGGTTGCAGTCGATCCTATATATTTAAGATTCGGAGCGTTTTCCATGAGCTCTCTTGTAATAGGGCACTTGCTGGTCATTACAACATCGCAAAGACCTATTCGGGACTGAAGTCTTTCAGTTGGGGTTTTGTCAAACACGGTGAACTTGTCAGCCATGAGTTCGAGGCGTTTCCAGCTGAGATCTCCGGGATTTATTGTATAACCGTCAAGTATTACAATTTCCATATTTTTACCTCCACTAGCCTTTTTTATGATACAATATAATATCATGAAAACGATAGTAGCCGCAACAAAGAACAAACACAAGATAGTTGAAATCGAGGCAATTACAAGCCAGTTCGGGATGAATATCATCCCGAGAGATGAGGCGGGAGTGCCCGATGTTGAGATTCCGGAAACGGGAAAAACATTTGAAGAGAATTCCTATATCAAGGCTTATGAGATAATGAAACTCTCAGGGCAGATTACGATTGCGGATGACTCGGGTCTTGTTGTTGACTGCATTGATGGAGCGCCGGGAGTATATTCGGCAAGATTTGCCACATTCCCGGGAATCTGGCCTGATGAAAATGATGAGGGCGAAGAGGACAGCGATGACAGGGATAACAACTCCAAGCTGTTGCGCCTGATTAAGGACTTTCCTTATGAGGAAAGAACCGCCAGGTTTGTTTCCGTGATTACCATGGTGTTCCCGGATGGAAAGACCATTGCTGCACGAGGAACGGTGGAGGGACACCTTGTACTTGAAGAAAGAGGCGGAGGCGGCTTCGGATACGATCCGATATTCATACCCCTCGGTTACGACAAAACCTTCGGAGAACTGCCTGCTGAACTGAAGAATTCAATCAGTCACAGGGCCAATGCTCTGAAGATGCTAAAGGAAAAGCTGGAGAACATCACAATTGACTAGATTTATTAACAGATTCAAAAGAATGTTCATAGTGGGATTTCGACAGATTCAGGATCCGTATTACCATGGATTCGCTGCACAGATATCCTTTTATCTTATGCTGTCGGTAGTTCCGATTTTCCTGCTTCTGACACAGCTGCTCGGTTTCTTTAATATCAACACTGAAACGGCACTTGCAGTAATTGAAGATTACACAGGACACAGAATGTCAAATCTGATTACCAGCCTCTTTGAGTTTAACTCCATCGGTTTTGGTAATATCATCTTCCTGTTAATCGCATTCTGGGCCGGATCAAGAGCATCCTTTGCCATTTCGAGAATTACCAACTATACTCTTACGGAAGGCCGAAACACCGGCAAGAATTATTTCATTGAAAGAGCCAGGGCCATAATTACAATGCTGCTGACGCTTATTACTCTGGTTATTGCCTTTGTAATTCTCTGTTACGGCAAGGTTATTCTGATAGGTATTCTGACACTACTCAAGGTTCAGGACATGTCCTTTGTGGACAGCTTCTGGATGTGGCTGAGATGGCCTCTTGGTTTTGTATTATACTTCCTGGTTATCGGCTACAACTTCTATATACTGCCGACGGTAAGAAAACCATTTAAGACCATTATTCCGGGCGCCATTTTCGCGGCAATCGGGATGGTTATTGTCAGCTGGGCCTTCTCATTCTATACCGGCACACTGGTTAACTACGACATCACCTATGGTGCGCTGTCATCGGTAGTCGCTATCATGATGTGGTTCCTGCTGTTGTCATGGGTTATTATCCTGGGTGTAATGTGCAACAAGGTATTTGAAAATACCGCACAGCCATTCAGCAAAATGGATCCACCTGAACATCTGAAGATGAGCGAGGAAGAAAAGAAGCGACAGGAAGAAATCCTGCAGCACCAGAGTAAATTTGACATGGCTCCGGAAGATGTTAACATCAAAACAATCAAGAATATACTGGCAAACGGAGGCAAGGCTGAGACAGATGATGATCAGCACAGGAAGCCTATAAACAGACAATAAATAATTAATTATAAGGGAAAGGAAAAAAGCAACTAATGAAAGAAATCAGAATCGGACTGCTTGGTCTTGGAAACATTGGAACAGGCACTTACAAGGCTCTGGAGATGAACAGAGAAAAAATTGAGAAGCTGGTGGGAGGAAGCGTTAAGATCACCAAAATTCTCGAGAAGGATATTGACAGAGAAAGAGATATAACAGTTTCAAAAGAACAGTTTGTCGACAGTATTGAGGCCATTACCGAGGATCCTGATATTGATATAGTAATCGAACTGCTCGGAGGAGTTGAGCCGGCGTCAACATTTATTGAGAAGGCTCTTCTCGCAGGCAAGCACGTTGTAACGGCAAACAAGGCGGCAGTTGCAGCAAGCTGGGAGAAACTGAATGCGGCAGCAAAAAAGACAGGCGTTCAGTTCAGATTTGAGGCAAGTGTAGGCGGCGGAATTCCGGTTCTCACACCGCTGGCAGGATGTGCGGCTGTAAACCAGTACACTGAAGTTCTGGGAATTGTAAACGGCACTACAAACTACATTCTGTACAAGATGACAGAAGAAGGAATGAGCTATGAAGACGCCCTCAAGGACGCTCAGGTGAAGGGCTTCGCTGAAGCGGACCCTACTGCAGACGTTGAAGGAATCGATGCTGCAAACAAGCTGAGCATACTCATGGCAATCATGTTCGACAGATATATTCCGCCAACTCAGATTCCACGTGCCGGAATTACAGGAATAACTAAGGAAAAGATTGAAGAGGCAAGGGAACAGGATTGTGTTATCAAGCTCATCGCCCATGCAACACTTCATGATGACGGCAGCTTTACTTACGAAGTGCGCCCTACATTCATTAAGAATTACCATCCTCTGGCAGGTGTTCTGGAGGAATACAACGCAGTATATATCAAGGGCAACCTGGTTGGAAAGCTCATGTTCTACGGACCTGGAGCAGGCCCGCTTCCAACAGGCAGCGCAGTACTGGGAGATGTAACAGAAATAGCTAGATCAATAGTATAAGGAGAAGAAAATGGCAACATTATTTGAACAGTGGAAGGAACTGATTGAAAATCAGACAGAAGAAACATTTGAGGAATTCTGGAAGGAATATGCAGACGCAGAGATGAAGCTCTATGATCATATTCTTGACAATCCTGAAGAAAAAATGGCAGGAAAGCTCGGAGAAAAGGCTGAGGAATTTGGCGTTCGCCCTGTTATTTTCATGGGATTCCTTGATGGAATAAACGAGAGCATCAAGAAAAAGAATGATGTTGAGAAGATGGATGAAGAGTCAGAATTCGAAATCGAAATTATTCCTGAAACTCTTTTCTACAACATGCTGAAGGTTGATGCCGATCATCTCTATGGACTTGAAAAGTGGGAGAGTGTTCTGGGACTGGACAAGATGAAGGAAATCGTTAAAAAGTACAAGGCATCAAAGACGGTCAGAAGAGATGCTCCAAAGATTGGCAGAAACGACCCATGTCCTTGCGGAAGCGGCAAGAAGTACAAGCACTGCTGCGGAAGGAACTAATCGGTATTTGACGATATGGCAATTCACATAGTTCTGGTTGAACCTGAAATACCACCAAATACGGGAAACATAGCAAGAAGCTGCGCGGCAACGGGCAGCATTCTTCATTTAGTGAAACCCCTTGGATTTTCAATTGACGACAAGGCTCTCAGGCGGGCCGGACTCGATTACTGGCCATATGTTAAAGTTGAAGTACATGAAAACCTCAAGGAATTCATGGAAAAGTACGAAGGACGCAGAATGTTTCTGGCAACCACCAAAGGCTCCCGTAAATACAGCGAGGTTGCCTTTGCAGATGAAGACATGATTCTGTTTGGCAGAGAGACTGCCGGACTTCCAAGAGATTTTATCGCAGAACGTGAAGCGGCAGATTCGGGGTGTTCCATCAGGATTCCAATGAGCGAGGACACCAGACTAAGATCCCTGAATCTTTCCAATTCAGTGGCTATTGTTCTCTTTGAAGCACTGCGTCAGATGGATTTTCCGGAATTGAAATAGTATGAGAAAAGAACGACTTGCAAAGATAGAAGAATATATTTCGGACAAGGGATTTGTTACCATGGAACAGCTCATGGACAGATTCCAGATTGCCATGCCAACCGTCAGGAAGGACATAAGTGAACTGGCGAGCCAGGGGCTTATAGAAAAAGTATACGGAGGTGCAAAGGCAGTCGAGACTCCGTCAAAGAACATGCACATGTTCAGAAACAGATGCGGTGTCCATGTCGAGGCGAAGAATGAGATTGCCCGCAAGGCGGCCGAGATTGTAAGAGATGGTGATGTAATATATCTGGATTCAGGCACTACGGCATCAAGCATTGTCGAGTTTCTGACTGATAAGCACGTTATCATTATCACTTCCAACATGGCTGCGGTAATGGCATGTGCGGATAAGGACAACGTTGAAGTATATGTCCTTGGAGGGAAATTCAACAGAGACACCATGTCCGTTGATCATGCTGATCCAGAAACCCTGCTGAAGGAATTTAATGTGGATAAGGCATTCATGGCGGCCACGGGCTACAGCATTGAAGGCGGTCTGGCACAGGATTCACCGACCGAGTGCGAGGTCAAGAAGCATGTGCTGGATAAGGCCACGGAGGCATTCCTGATTATTGACAGCAGCAAAATCGGAAGGAAGGCACTCATAAGATATGCTGATCCGGACGCAATCAGAAATATAATCACCGACGGACAGGTGGACGGAGAATACAGAGAGTATTTCAAAAGGAAGAGCATAAACATTATATAAATTTTATATAAAAGCATTGACATATTTTGTATATTTTATATAATTATAGCGGTTCCAATATTTAATAATAAAAACTTACACATCAGGCAGCCCGGTAATTGTTCAGCAATGACCGGGTTTGTTTTTTTAAAATCTATAAGCAATAATTGTGCCACAGCATTGTATTTATACGGGATAAAATATATAATATTTCTGCACGACTTTTGTTAAATATGTAATATGCAGATAGATAAGGAGAGAACTATGGTTAAAGTAGCAATTAACGGTTTTGGCCGAATAGGAAGACTTTCATTCAGAAAGATCTTCAATGATCCGGATGTTGAAATTGTAGCAATAAACGATCTGACGAACCCGGAAATGCTTGCGTACCTGCTGAGACATGATTCTGTACAGGGCCAGTATTCAGGACATGAAATAACAAATGATGAAGCGGCAATAATAGTTGACGGAGTGAAGATTCCGGTATACAGCGAGCAGGATGCGGCAAACCTGCCTTGGAAGGACCTGCAGGTTGATATCGTTCTGGAATGTACAGGCTTCTACTGCTCAAAGGAAAAGTCACAGGTTCACATTGATGCCGGAGCTAAGAAGGTCCTGATCTCCGCACCGGCAGGAAATGATCTTCCAACGATTGTATACGGAGTAAATCATGAAACCCTCAAGGCTGATGACACTATTGTTTCAGGTGCATCATGTACAACAAACTGCCTGGCTCCAATGGCCAAGGCACTGAATGACTACAGAGAAGTGCGTACAGGCTTCATGACAACAATACACGCATATACAGGCGATCAGATGATTCTGGACGGGCCTCACAGAAAGGGCGACTTCAGAAGAGCCAGAGCCGGCGCCATCAACATCGTTCCTAATAGCACAGGAGCTGCAAAGGCAATCGGACTTGTAATACCTGAACTTGACGGCAAGCTTATAGGCTCGGCACAGAGAGTTCCGGTTCCATCAGGATCAATTACAATCCTGGATGCTACTCTCAAGGATGAAACAGATTCGGTTTCAGTTGAAGGACTTAATGCCATCATGAAGGCGGAGTCAAATGAATCATTTGGCTATAACGAAGAGGAAATCGTTTCAACTGATGTAATAGGCATGAGCTACGGCTCACTCTTTGATGCAACACAGACACTTGCACAGAAATGCGGAACACACATTTATGAAGTAAGAGTGGTTGCCTGGTACGATAACGAAATGAGTTATGTAAGCCAGCTGATTAGAACAATGAAGCACATGGGACAGCTCGTATAAAGGATAACCGGTAAGTAAGATAATGAAGCTTGGGTATGAACTCACAATTGAACAAAGCCAGAAACTGGTCATGACACCTGAACTGATTCAGGCTATTCAGATACTGCAGTTTACTTCGCAGGATCTGGAATACTATGTTCAGGAACAGGTGCTTGCCAATCCTGTTCTGGAGCATAGAGAATCCCATGATTCAGATGAGAGCAAAGGAAGCTCCGAGGAATCCTTCGAACAGGACGGATCCGAATTTGCTGAGGCTCAGGCTGCTGATGCGGGACTGGACTGGAAAGAGTACATTCGAAATACCAACTATGGAGGAACAAACTATAAGTGTGGTAGAGAAAAGGGCTCGGTCGAGAAGGATAGCAACTTCGAGAGAACCGTGGTTAACGAGGTAACGCTGCCGGAGCATCTGATGTTCCAGTATCAGTTCGCGGCAATGACCAAGGGCTGCAGACGTGTCGGCAAGTACATCATAGAATCTCTTGATGAGAACGGATACATGACTTCCAGCGTTCCCGAAATTGCCAGAGCTACCGGGGTATCTGAGGCCAAGGTAGATGAAGCACTGGACATTATTCACGGATTTGATCCTGCGGGAGTAGGGGCAAAAGATCTGAAGGAATGCCTCGCTATTCAGCTGAAGGCGAGGAATCAGTTCACCGGAAACGTAGAGAAGATTGTAAATGATCATCTGGAGGACATTGCGGCCAACAGGCTTTCCGTCATAGCAAAAGAACTGGGCATAAGCGTTAAACGTGTTCAGACAATTACCGACCTTATCAAGGGTCTTGAGCCTAAACCGGGAAGACAGTTCGCATCCGAGCAGAAGACCAGATACATCATCCCTGATGTACTGGTTGAGAAGGTTGACGATGAATATGTAGTCACCATTAACGAGAGCAGTGTGCCGCACCTCATGGTAAGTCCATATTACAAGGGACTGCTTAAGGAAACGGACACTGACAGAAAGCTGGCGGATTATCTTTCGGACAGAGTTAATGCAGCCAACTGGCTTATCAAGAGCATTGAACAGAGAAAACAGACCATATTCAACGTGGTTACTGCTGTTGTGAAATACCAGAGGGACTTCTTTGACAAGGGAAGCAAATATCTTAAGGTACTGACTCTTAAGGACGTTGCCGAGGAGGTGGGAATACACGAATCCACTGTTTCCCGATCCATCAGCGGCAAGTACATCCAGTGCCCGAGAGGTGTATTTGAAATAAAGCATTTCTTCTCTGCAGGAGTATCAAACCAGGAGGGAGAGGGAATTTCATCAAACAGCATCAAGGAGTTCATTAAGGAACTTGTTGAAAATGAGAAACCTGAGAAGCCATTAAGCGACCAGAAGATGGTTGAGCTTCTTCAGGAAAGCGGCTTTAATATTTCCAGAAGAACCGTTGCCAAATACAGGGACGAACTGGGAATATTATCCTCATCAAAGAGGAAGCGATATTAATGCGAAAAATAGAGAAATCAGGCAAGCGGATGGTTAACAAAGCCATCCGCTTATGTTATAATTGTGCCAAAGAGTCCCGCTTGGAACCGGGGCGAAAAAGTGTAAGATTTTTATAATGTAAAAGAAAGATATCCAGGAGGTAATAACATGGCTATCAAAATTGGAATCAGTGGTTTCGGACGTATTTCAACACTGGCTATTCGCTCATCACTGAGCATGCCTGAAATAGAAATTGCAGGAATCAACTATCGAAGTGCAGACGAACTGGGCCTTGACTATCTGCTTTATCAGCTGAAGTACGACTCAACATTCGGACACTTCCCTGGCGAACTTGATACTTACGAGGGCGGTCTTGTAATCAATGGCAAGAAGGTTCCTGTAGCAAGTGCAGCAGATCCTAAGGATGCACCTTGGGGTGAATGGGGCGCTGAATATATCGTTGAAGGAACAGGCGCATACAACACAGCAGAAAAAGCTCAGGCTCATCTGGATGCAGGCGCCAAGAAGGTTATCATCACAGCTCCTGCAAAGGATGATTCCCCGACATTCGTAGTTGGTGTTAACGAACAGGAATACACATCAGACATGAACGTTGTATCAAACGCATCATGTACAACAAACTGCCTGGCTCCAATGTGCAAGGTTCTGCAGGACAACTTCGGAATCGAACAAGGCCTCATGGCAACAATCCACGCAGCAACTTCCAAGCAGACAGTTGTTGACAAGAAGAACAAGAAGGACTGGAGAATCGGAAGATCCGTATTCAACAACATCATCCCTACAACTACAGGTGCTGCAAAGGCAGTAGCAAAGGTTATCCCACAGCTGAAGGGAAAGATGACAGGTCTGGCATACAGAGTACCTACTGCCGACGTTTCAGTAGTTGACCTGAACGTTGTTCTGGAGAAGGATACTACTCTGGAAGAAATCAACGCAGCAATGAAGAAGGCTTCAGAAAATGAAATGAAGGGCATCCTGAAGTATGTTGAAGACCAGTGTGTAACTCTGGACTTCGTTGGAGAAACATGCACTTCAATCTATGATTCCACAATGGGAATCGCACTGAATGATGAATTCTTCAAGCTGATTGCATACTATGACAACGAATACGGTTATGCAACCAAGGTTCTCGAACTGATTAAGCACATGTATTCAGTAGATCATAAATAAGTATTCTATGGCGTTCGGCGGATGTTTATCTGCCGAACGTTTGCAATAATTCAGAAAGGATAAGACCATGAAAAAGACAGTTAGAGATGTAGATGTAAAGGGCAAGAAGGTTCTCTGCCGCTGCGATTTCAATGTTCCTATGAAGGACGGCAAAATCACAGATGACTTCAGAATCGTAAGCTCCCTTCCTACAATCAATTATCTGATTGAAAACGGAGCAAAGGTAATCCTCATGTCACACATGGGCAAGCCAAAGGGCGAAGCAAAGCCTGAACTTTCACTGGCACCTGTTGCAACAAGACTTTCAGAGCTTCTGGGCAAGGAAGTTAAATTCGCTTCATGCCCTACAGTAATCTGTGACCACGTTAAGGAAATTGCAGATGGACTCCAGGACGGCGAAGTAATGCTCCTTGAAAATACAAGATACAGAGCAGAAGAAACAAAGAGCGAGGAACCTTTCACAGGTGAACTGGCAGCTCTGGGTGAGCTCTTCGTTAATGACGCATTCGGTACTGCTCACAGAGATCACAGTTCAACTGCAGGTCTGGCAAGATACTTACCGGCCGTATCAGGATTCCTCATTGAGAAGGAAGTAAAATTCCTAGGCGATGCAGTTGAAACTCCTGAAAGACCTTTCGTTGCAATCATGGGCGGAGCCAAGGTAGGAGACAAGATCCCTGTAATCGAAAACCTGATGAAGAAGGTTGACACCATCATCATCGGCGGCGGAATGATGTACACATTCTTCAAGGCTAAAGGCTATGAAATCGGAACATCAATTCTGGATGCAGACAGCGTTGATCTCTCAAAGGAACTTCTTGCAAAGGCAGAAGCAGCCGGCGTGAAGATCATGCTTCCTGTTGACACAGTATGCACTGATGATTTCGAGGCAAACAATAAAATCGAAACATTCGATGCTGACAAGATGCCTGCAGACATGATGGGCATGGATATCGGTCCTAAGACAATTGAACTCTACAAGACAGAGATAGCCGGAGCAAAGACCATCGTATGGAACGGACCTATGGGCGTATTTGAAAACCCTAAGTTCGAGGCAGGAACAAAGGCTGTTGCTCAGGCAATGGCAGACTGCGATGCTGTTACCATTATCGGCGGCGGCGACTCAGCTGCAGCAGTTGAGCAGTTTGGACTGAAGGACAAGATGACTCACGTTTCCACAGGCGGCGGAGCATCCATGGAATTCCTCGAAGGAAAGGTTCTTCCGGGAATAGCTTGCATAGAGGAGAAATAATATGAGAATACCATTCATCGCAGGAAACTGGAAAATGTTTAAGACAAAGGCCGAGGCTCTTGCTTTTGCAGAAGAATTCAAGGCTCTCTACGGAGGCACCGATGTACAGGCTGCAATCTGCGCACCTTATACAAACCTTGAGGCGCTGGTTGAAGCCTTTAAGGGAACGGGAATTGGCGTTGGTGCACAGAACGTTCACTTTGAAGATGAAGGTGCTTTCACCGGGGAAATCTCAGTGAAAATGCTGGAGGAAATAGGCGTCGACTTCTGCATAGTAGGGCATTCGGAAAGAAGACAGTACTTCGCTGAAACCGATGAAACAGTAAATCTTAAGATTAAGAAGCTGCTCACCGGACCGATAAGACCGATTATGTGCGTTGGCGAAAGTCTTGAGCAGAGAGATTCAGGTGTGCTGTTTGATTTCGTAAAGAGTCAGCTGGAAGGCGGCCTTGCGGGAATATCACCTGAAGACATGAAGAAGATTGTAGTAGCCTATGAGCCGATCTGGGCAATTGGAACAGGCAGAACAGCCACACCGGAACAGGCTGAAGAAATGTGTGCTTTCATCAGACAGGTTCTCATTGACATGTATGATGAAGCAGTTGCTGATGAAGTCATTATTCAGTACGGCGGAAGCGTTAAGCCTGCCAATGCAACGGAAATTATGAATCAGGATGAAATCGATGGAGCTCTCGTTGGCGGAGCTTCGCTGAAGGCACCTGACTTCATGCAGATAATTGATTTTTAAGGAGGAAACAATATGGCATACATTGAAGATGTATTAGCAAGAGAGGTACTCGATTCCAGAGGAAACCCTACAGTTGAAGTTGAAGTTCTGCTCGATGACGGAACTGAAGGAAGAGCAATAGTTCCATCAGGCGCATCAACAGGTGTACACGAAGCTGTAGAACTGAGAGACGGAGACAAGGGAAGATACCTTGGCAAGGGAACTCTCACTGCTGTTAAAAACGTTAACGAGATAATTGCAGATGAAGTTATCGGTCTGGATCCGTTTGACCAGCCGGGACTGGACAAGCTGCTTATTGAACTTGACGGAACTCCAAACAAAGGCAAGCTGGGCGCAAATGCAATCCTCGGCGTTTCACTGGCAGTTGCAAGAGCTGCTGCCGATTCAATCGGAATGCCGCTGTTCCAGTATCTGGGCGGAGTAAACGGCAAGGTTCTGCCGGTTCCTATGATGAACATTCTGAATGGCGGTTCACATGCCGACAATACTGTTGACATTCAGGAATTCATGATCATGCCTGTTGGAGCAAGCTGCTTCAGAGAGGCACTGAGAATGGGTGCTGAAACATTCCATAACCTGAAGAAGATTCTTAAGGAAAAGGGCCTGAACACCAACGTTGGCGATGAGGGCGGATATGCTCCTAACCTGGCAACAAACGAAGAAGCCATTCAGGTAATCATCGAAGCAATCAAGCAGGCCGGATATGAACCGGGTAAGGATATCTGCATCGCACTGGACTGCGCAGCAAGCGAGTTCTACGATGAAGAAAAGAACGTATATGACTGGAAGGGCGAAGGCAGAATCATGACAGCTGCAGAGCTCTGTGCATTCTATGAAGACATCTGTGCCAAGTATCCTGTACTCTCAATTGAGGACGGCATGGCAGAAGATGACTGGGATGGCTGGAAGCTGCTGGTTGAAAAGATCGGCGACAGAGTTCAGCTTGTAGGCGATGACCTCTTCGTAACAAACACTGAAAGACTCAAGAAGGGCATCGAAGAAAAGGCTGCAAATTCAATCCTGATCAAGGTTAACCAGATCGGTACTCTGACAGAAACTCTCGACGCAATTGAGATGGCAAAGAAGGCCGGATTTACAGCAGTTGTCTCACACAGATCAGGCGAAACTGAAGATACAACAATCGCAGATCTGGTAGTCGGAGTAAATGCAGGATTCATCAAGACAGGTTCAGCTTCAAGAACTGACCGTATCTGCAAATACAACCAGCTCATGAGAATCGAAGAGATTCTGGGAGAGGCTGCTCAGTACGCAGGTATGGATGCATTCTATAATCTGAAATAAGGTTTTACTGCTTTTGCATTAAAGCCCCGGAAAAGTTCAAAAATCAACAGGTTTCAGCAACGAAATCTGTTGATTTTGCTTTTTGGCTATGGTAAACTGTTTTAGTTAGAAATCAAGGAGGAAATGAAATGATTTTAGCTCTCAAGATTGTACTGTTATTAGCCAGCATTATCCTGATTATCAGTATCCTGTTACAGTCAAGTAACAGTGCAGGACTGTCAGGCTCGATTGGCGGTGGAGCAGAGCAGCTTTTTGGTAAAAAGAGAAGCTCAGGTTACGATGCAATTCTCGGCAAGATTGCAACTGTAACTGCAATTCTGTTCATCGTTATTTCAATCATAATGGTCGCAGTTGAATAATTCGACATCTTTAGTTAATTATTATAAGTTTTTATTATTTAAATTTTATTTCGTATAGAAGGACTATACTGATAGGTGTCTGAAAGGGCACCTATTATATATTTCAGCAGATTTAACGCATTAGAGTCCTGAAGTACGAGAGGGAGGTAATTACAAATGAAAGCATTAGCAGTGGTTGCTGTATGTGCAGCAATCGTTGGACTGGTTGTCGCTCTGATCCTCGCAATGTGGATTAAGAACTCAGACCAGGGAACAGACAGAATGAAGGAAATCTCCGGCTACATCAGAGAAGGCGCGTTCGCATTCCTGAAGAGAGAGTACAAGATTATGGCAATCGTAATCATCGTGCTTGCTCTGGCAATCGGATTTGGTCTCCAGAGTGTAACAACAGCTATCCTGTATGTATTCGGCGCAGTTTTATCAGTACTTGCCGGATTCTTCGGAATGAACGTTGCAACATGGGGTAATGTAAGAACCGCTTGTGCAGCTAAGGATTCAGGAATGAACAAGGCTCTGAAGGTTGCATTCAGATCAGGCGCAGTTATGGGTCTGGCAGTTGCAGGCCTCGGACTCTTCGGTCTGGGAATCATAGTTGTATGTCTTGATCTGGCAACAGTTGTACAGTGTGTAACAGGCTTCGGATTCGGAGCATCATCAATGGCACTGTTCGGACGTGTAGGCGGCGGAATATACACAAAGGCAGCAGACGTTGGTGCTGACCTTGTAGGTAAGGTTGAAGCAGGAATCCCTGAAGACGACCCTCGTAACCCTGCAGTTATCGCAGATAACGTAGGTGACAACGTAGGTGACGTTGCAGGTATGGGTTCTGACCTTTATGAATCATACTGCGGTTCAATCATTTCAGCCATCACTCTCGCAGCAGTAGCTGCAGGCGCTTCAGGCGGACTCTTTGATGAAGCTACAGCAGCCATCTTCCCACTGATCATGGCAGCAGTTGGTATCATCGCATCAGTTATCGGAATTCTTCTGGTTAGAGGCAAGGAAGGTTCAAACCCTGCTAACGCTCTTAACGCAGGAACATATATTGCAAGTGGTATTGTGATCATCGTTTCATGCATCCTTTCAAAGGTAATGCTGGGAAGCATCATGTTTGCAATCGCAATCATTGCCGGTCTCGTAGTTGGCGTAGCAATCGGTAAGATTACAGAGATCTACACTTCAGAAGATTACAAATCAGTAAAGAAGATTGCAGAACAGTCACAGACTGGTTCAGCAACAACAATCATTTCAGGTCTGGGCGTTGGCATGATGTCAACAGTATGGCCTATCATCTGCATCTCAGTTGGTATCTTCGCTGCTTACTTCGCAACTGAAACAGTTGGAACAGGCATGGGAATGTACGGTATCGCACTGGCAGCAGTTGGTATGCTTTCAACTACAGGAATGACAGTTGCAGTTGACGCTTACGGTCCTGTATCTGACAATGCCGGCGGTATCGCTGAAATGTCAGAACTTCCTGAAAGCGTAAGAAACATCACAGACAAGCTCGATGCAGTAGGTAACACTACAGCAGCTATCGGTAAGGGATTCGCAATCGGTTCAGCAGCTCTGACAGCTCTGGCTCTGTTCGCTTCATACTCAGCAGTAACAGGTCTGACAGCTATCTCACTGCTCGACCCAATCGTAATCATCGGACTGTTCATCGGAGCAATGCTTCCGTTCATGTTCTCAGCTTTCACAATGAATTCAGTTGGTAGAGCTGCTAACCAGATGATCGAAGAAGTAAGAAGACAGTTCAGATCAGACGAAGGCATCCTGGCCGGAACTTCCAAGCCTGACTATGCACACTGCGTTGACATTTCAACTCAGGCTGCACTGAAGGAAATGATCGTTCCTGGTCTCATGGCAATCATCGCACCTCTGGCAGTTGGTATCATCCTCGGACCTCACGCTCTCGGCGGAATGCTGGCTGGAGCTCTGGCAGCAGGCGTACTGCTCGCTCTGATGATGGCTAACGCAGGCGGCGCATGGGACAATGCCAAGAAGTACGTTGAAGGTGGAGCATACGGCGGCAAGGGTTCAGAAACTCACAAGGCTACAGTTGTAGGCGACACAGTTGGTGACCCGTTCAAGGATACATCCGGCCCATCAATCAACATCCTGATCAAGCTGATGACTATCGTATCAGTAGTATTCGCACCACTGTTCGTAATGATCGGCGGACTGATCGGCTAATCAGATTTACGCAAAAGCAAACAAATAGAGATGCTCTTTGGAGCATCTCTTTTTTATTGGTTTTGCATAATTTCGCGTCATTTTACGATAAAAACCATAAGATTAAATGGATTTTATCGTAATTTGTTTTATGAAATAAATTACAAAAAATAAATACGATATTTTTACTGGTTTTGCATTTGTTTTATCGTAAAAATAATCCTTCATAAAAGCCAATGTGGTAATAAAGCAAAAAATACGATAAAACACATGGAGTTATGCATGATAATGTCGTAAAACGTGTCGATATTCTGCAATGCTGTTAATCTTAGTGGTTCCTGCTCCAGAAGCTCTTCGTGAAGAGGATGATGATGGTGAACAGCTCAAGTCTTCCAACAATCATGAGCAGGCTCAGGTAGATTTTGAGAGCCGGATGGAAGAAGGAGAAGTTCCCCAGTGATGCGCCATGTCCGAAGGATGCACCTGTGTTGGACATCATACAGATTACCGATGTGAAGCTTGTTTCCATGTCGCAGCCCTGGAGCGATATTACCAGACCGGAGACGAGGAAGAGCATCATAAAGGTAAATACAAATACTGTAATATTTGATACTACAGGGGCCGGAACTGAGCCCTTGCCCAGCCTTACAGGCACTACTGAACGCGGATGAATTCTGCGCGTACAGCCTCGTACAATCATCTTAAGCATTACGATTACACGGATAACCTTGAGGGATCCCGCTGTTGATGCTGAACAGCCGCCTATGAACATTAGAGCCAGAAGCACAATCTGGCAGACTGTTGGCCAGTCCAGATAAGGTGTTCTGGTATAACCGGCTGTTGAAGCGAAGCTGGAAACCTGGAAGAAGGCGTTACGCAGAGCATGTCCGAAGCTTTCGTTGCTGCTTACCATGAGGCCGCCGGCACAGAGAATTGTTGATCCGGCAATTATTATTCCATATGCACGAAGCTCAATGTCCTTGAGTACGTATGATACTTTGCCTGTTGCCAGGTAATGATAAAGAACGAAGTTTACCGATGCCAGAAGACAGAATACGGATATTACAAGCTCGATATAGATGCTGTTGTAGTATGCGATTCCTGCAGGATGGACGAGAAGTCCACCGGTACTAATGCTGCCCAGAGTTGTGATTACTCCGTCATATACACACATCTTTCCCGAAAGCATCAGAAGAATGAATTCGGCAATTGTAAATGAGATGTATGTTGCGTAGAGGACTTTGGCTGAGTCACTCATTCTAACCGTAATTTTCTGAAGTACAGGGCCGGGAGCTTCTGCTCGCGCAATTACCTGTCCGTTGATTCCCAGAGTAGGGAGCAGGGATATTACAAATACCAGAATTCCCATGCCGCCCAGCCAGTGGGAAATTGCCTTCCACAGAAGCAGTGCACGGCAGCTGATTCCGCCGGCAATTGCAGTACAGCCTGTTGTTGTAAATCCGGAAGAGGCTTCAAAGAAAGCATCTGCGAAGCTTGAAGTGAAGCCAGAAATGAGATACGGGAAGGCTCCCAGCAGTGAAGCAACTATCCAGCAGCATGCAACTACCAGATATCCCTCACGCGGACCAAAGCGGGTTCTGCCGGTTCTTATGGAAATGAGCACTATAAGACCCAGGATGATTGTTACAGGCGCACAGACTCTGAATCCGTGGGCCGTATCCGCATCCCCTGTCACCTCGGCATATATCCATGGAATGATTTCCGCGATGCCGATGATTACCACTATGATGCCAAGTATTCTGGCTATGGCTCTGTAGTTTGTTACTTTAGTTCTCATGATTTATTCTTATTCCTAGTCTGCTCTCCAGAAGCCCGGAGTAAACAGTACCAGTATTGTATAGAGTTCAAGTCTGCCGGCAATCATCACGAAGGACATGAATGTCTTGGTGAAATAATTGAAGTCTCCGAAATAGCCGTGAACTCCAACGCTGCCGAAGCAAGGTCCGACATTCCCCAGAAGTGAGAGCGTTGAAGTGAAGCAGTCCAGAAGACTGATGTTTTCAAGGGACATTACAAAGGCACCGATGAATGTCATCACGATGTAAAGGAACATGTGATTTGAAACAGCCGATACTGTGTCGTTTGGAACATCCTTTTTATTGATTTTAACCGGTTTGATAACATTGCTGTGAAGACGGGTCTGAATTCCGTGGTATACCAGTTTGAAAATGACCACGAATCGCACAACCTTGTTTCCGCTGCTGGATGATGAGGAACATCCGCCGATAAACATCAGCAGGATCAGTATCATCTGACAGAATGCAGGCCACATGGTGAAGTTGTCTGAAACATAGCCCGTCGTCGTAAGTATCGATACAACCTGGAACGCAGAGTTTGCTGCCTCTCCCCCGTGAGACCATCCGGTTTCAATGAAGTAAAGCCCGCAGAATACTATTGCAAAGGCAATAACAGCAATAATCCAGAAGGCCTTGAATTCAGTATCCTCAGTAAAGGCCTTGAGACCCCTTCTTGTGAAGGAGTAGTACATGGTGAAGTTTGTGCCGACTATGAGCATGAATATGAGAATGATAATTCTCGGATAAATGCTGCCAAAGTGCAGAATGCCATCATTATAGTTGGAAAAACCGCCTGTGCTGACCGTGCCCATGGAGTGGATAACCGAGTCAAAAATACCCATGCCGCCGAAACAGAGAAGTATTACCTCAAGCAATGTCAAGGCTGAATAGCCAAGAATTATTCCGCTTACCAGTCTGAGCGTCTTCGGTGTGAAGGTGTTAATCGTAACACTTGGCTTGTCAAACTCCGCAACGCTTGTACCGTTAATGCCAAGTGTAGGCATGAGTGCTACTGCAAAGACAAGAATACCCATGCCGCCCAGCCAGGAAGTCATTGATCTCCATAACAGAATGCCCTTAGGAAGAACTTCAACGTCCTCAAATATTGAAGCGCCTGTCGTTGAGAAACCCGAAGCTGTTTCGAAGAATGCATCAACAGGATTGTCTACCAGCCCGCTATAATAATATGGAAGCGAACCGAAAATTGAAGCGAAGAACCAGCAGGCCGCAAGAATGAGAAATCCGTCACGGACTCTGAAGCTCTTGCCGTAGTGCCTGAATATGAGGAATAGACCTCCGCCTACAATAAGAGCATTCCAGATTGCATGGCCGAAGCCTGCAGCCGCATGGTGTTCGCCGTAATACATGCACACGAAAACAGGTGGTAACATAGCTACGCTAAGTACCACCAGAAGAAATCCCACTATTTTCAATACAGAACTTATTCGAAAGTTCATATTAAACACCTACCTGCTGAACAGATATCCTATCTGAAGAAACTGAACCTGTTGTTTTCCTTAAGCAGTTTTTCTGTACTGGTTATGTCGCTGATAAGGCTGAGCATAAGCAGTCTGTCGTTTTCTTCTATTTCTGTATTTCCATCAGGTATTATTACCTGGTTTCCTCTGTGAATTGCCGCGATGATTACGCTGTCAGGAAGCTCCAGATCCTTAAGCGGAACATCGAGAATGTTCATGTGAGGTGTAGCATACACCTCCATGATTTCTGCCTGACCCTGAATGAGCTGGGAAGAGAGAACCTTCTTCTTTCCCTGGACCAGTCGCAGTATTATGCTCGTTACGATATCCAGCGGGTTGAGTGCCATGTCGATTCCCATTCCGGAAATGATTTCGGCATAGCTTGCTCTGCTGACCTTGGCGATTACATCTTCGACGCCGTGCTGCTTGGCAGTGAGGGCCAGAAGCAGATTGTCCTCGTCAAAGCCTGTGGCGGTTACAACCGCATCCATTGCATCGAGATTTTCTTCCTCAAGGAGCTGCAGATCAGTCGAGTCGCCATTGAGAACCATTACATCGTTCAGATGAGTTGACAGGTAATAGCATCTGTTCTTGTCGCGCTCGATGATCTTTACGGATGCGCCGTACTCGGCCAGCTTTTCGGCCAGATAGAATCCGGTCTTTCCGCCACCCATTATCATTACCTTCTGCAGGTCGGTATACTTGCCACGTTCGTGAACCTTCTTGTTGAGCTCCTGAATAGGCTCTTTCTCGCCTACAACGTAGAGTGTATCTTCATCCTTGATAACATCTTTACCGTGAGGGATTATAACCTTGCCGTTTCGGGAAATGCCGACAACCAGCATGCCCGGAAGAACGTTTGCAAATTCAGTAATCGGAAGATCTACCAGCTTGCTGTATTTGCTTGCATTGAATTCCAGCAGTGAAATCTTTCCTGATGAGAAAATACCGTTGCTCAGAGTGTATTTTTCAACCAGGTACTTGTATATTTCGTTGGTTATTTCCAGGTCAGGGTTGATGATGTAATCCACATTCATCAGATCCTTGATAAACTGAATCTGCTGCATGTGCTCAGGGTCACGCACTCTGGCGATAACCTTGCCACAGCCCAGCTTCTTGGCAAAGGCAGCAATAACAAGGTTTGTCTCGTCATTGCCTGTTGTGGCAATAAGAAAATCATAGGATGAGATAGTGATACTTCTCAGAGCCTTGATTTCCTTGGCATTTGCAGTAACTGTCATAACGTCAACATGAGAACTTACTTTCTGCAGCAGGTTCTCGTTGGTATCTATAATTGTAACGGCGTGATCTCCGCCCAGCAGTGCATTGGCAACCTTCATTCCAAGCTTTCCTGCACCTACTATTGCTACTTTCATGCTTTTTTCTCCTTATCCTAAAACACGCTCAATTATACTACTATTTGTAAGGAATTCAAGTTGATAGTCATCTTTTTCGCGTGGTACAATACAATAGTTACAAAAGGAGAGCAAATTAATGGAAATTAAGCGCTTTATCGGCGGAATGCTGGACGCAAACTGCTATGTTATCAGTGCAAAAACAGGAAAATGCTTCATTATTGACCCGGGTTATAACCCGAAAAAGATAATAAAGTACGTTAAAGATGAGGGCCTTGAGGTTGAGGGAATCATCCTTACTCATCATCATTATGACCACTGCGACGGGGCTCCACGCATCAGCAAGGAGCTGGACTGCCCGATTATGATTCACAGGCTTGACGCCGACATGTACAAGAAGGGTGCAGATGTTATTCTTGAGGACGGCGATGTGCTTGAGCTGGGTGATGAGAAGCTTGTTGTCTTCAATACACCCGGACACACAAGAGGCGGCATATGCATATACTCCTCAAAGAGCAGGCTGTGCTTCACCGGTGATACCATATTCAACGTTGACCTTGGCAGAACAGACCTTGAGGACGGTTCGGAAGAGGAAATGAGACAGAGCATACTGAATGTCTGTGATACATGGGGAAATGATGTTACAATCTACCCGGGGCACGGAGACCCTGCAAACATGAAGACCGTGCGCAAAATCAATAAGGAATTTCTGGAGATAGTAAATGGCAATTAAATTAATAGCATTAGATCTGGACGGAACAACATTAAATAAGGAAGGCAAGCTGGGAGAAAGAAACCGAAGGGCACTTCAGGCGGCCGCTGACAAAGGGGTCAACATAGTCATAGCCACGGGGAGACCTTTCTGCGCTCTGCCACAGGAGATTCTTGATTTTGCACCTGTTAGATACGTTCTGACCTCCAATGGAGCCAGAATATTCGATCTGCATGAGGGGAAATCATTTTATGAGAACTGCCTGCAGCCCCACTCGGTTGAAGCGGCAGTAAAGCTTCTTGAACCTACCAAGTACGTGCTTGAGACCTTCGTTGAGGGTGTGGCATACATTGAAGGCTGGTATTACAGACAGGTGGAGGAAACCAGAGAAAGCTTCAGAGCAGTTGACTATATTCTGAACACACGTCTTCCGCAGGACGACTTTTATCAGTTCATGCTGGACCACAGCAGCGGAATCGAAAACATAAATGTAAATTTCGAGGATATCAGCGAGAAACCGGAAATGAAGGTGAAGCTGGAGGCACTTCCTGATGTGACCATCACAAGCTCCTTCGATCATAATCTTGAAATCGGCGGCAGCACAACTTCGAAGGCGGAAGCCCTGAGGCAGATGTGCAGACTTCTGGAAATTGACCCTTCAGAGATGATGGCCGCAGGTGACAGCCCGAATGACATGGCAATGCTGCAGGAGGCGGGCCTTGCCGTAGCTGTGGGAAATGCCAAGCCGGAGGTAAAGGCAATTGCGGACTTCGTCGCACCGGATCACGATGAGGATGGAGTGGCGGTGGCCGTTGAGAAATTTGTATTATAAGAGCGACAAAGGTGGCAGACTATACTGTCACCTTTTTAATATGCGATAATGGATATAAATGGTAAAAATGGTTGACAATGGTAAAAAATGGATATAAAATAACGCTACAGCGAAGGCGCAGGTGCTTCCTTTCCCAAGGGGTCCCTTTGGGGTTGGAGAGGAAAGGAGTATGTGCCAATGATTAGAATCACTGTAACGTTTTACAGGCTTAGAATAGTCTTGAGTATAAAAAAACCGCCTCAATAAATCCCTCCGAAGCGGCTAAAAGGAAAGGGAGCTAAGCTCCGCTTTCGCTGTGCTCATTATATCATAAATCAACCTGATTTCAAGGAGGAAATTATGGACAGACGGGTATTCGGACAGATTGGAGAGAATACGGCTGCAGATGTTCTGAGAGCCAAGGGTTACAGAATTCTCAGACAGAATTACAGGTGCAGCTATGGAGAGATTGACATCATTGCAGAACGTGGCGGTGACATGAGCTTTGTGGAAGTAAAGACAAGACAGAACTTTCACTATGGCAGGCCATGTGAGGCCATCGATAAAGAAAAGATGAGCCATATTCGCAGATCTGCACACTGTTACCTGGAGGAGATGAAGAAGAAGGGCTATGTGCCCAGAAGCTACGACTTCCAGGTTATTGAAATTGTCGTGCAGCAGATTGAACACGCATTTTAGGGATTAGAATAAATGAAATAACAGGGGTGAAACAATGCTTACAAAAGTAAAGACGGCAACGCTTTCGGGCGTCAAAGCTTACCCGGTTACTGTGGAGACAGATCTGCACAAAGGCATGCCGGGTTTTAATATTGTAGGGCTGGCGGATACGACGATACGCGAAGCAACACAGAGGATTAAACCTGCAATAATGAATTGTGGCTTCCATTTTCCTAACGAAAGAGTGACGGTTAATCTGGTTCCTGCCGCCAGGCCGAAGGAGGGAAGCCATTTCGATCTTCCCATAGCTCTTGGAATAATGATGCTGGGAGAAGAGGTCCTGGAAATGGAGAATACCGCCTTCCTTGGTGAAATCTCGCTGGACGGAAAGGTGAACCCGGTTCGGGGAGCACTGCCTCTTGCCATAGCTCTCAGAAATGCAGGGATAAAGAACATAGTGCTTCCGAGGGGAAATGCCGAAGAGGCTGCCATACTGGAGGACATCAACATATTGCCAATTAGCGATTTAAGCGAAGCGGTTGACTATGTGGCAGGTGACAGGAAGCTGCAGGTTTATAAAAGGAAGAAAAAAACAGACGAGGGCACAAGGGACTGTCCTGATTTTGCACAGGTCATAGGCCAGGAGAGCGTGAAGAGAGCCATAGTAATCGGCGCAGCCGGGAACCACGGCATGCTGATGATGGGCTCGCCGGGCTGCGGTAAGACCATGATGGCAAGGTGCATCCCGGGGATACTTCCAAAGCTGAGCTATGAGGAAAAGCTGGAGATTACGGGGATATACAGTGTGGCGGGGCTCCTGTCTGAGGAGCATCCCATTGTTCAGCAGCGGCCATTCAGAAGTCCTCACCATACCATTACACAGACAGGTCTTATCGGGGGAGGTGCAAAGCCAAGGCCAGGGGAATTGTCACTGGCCCACAGAGGGGTAATTTTTCTCGATGAGCTGGGAGAATTCGATGCCCGCGTAATAGATGCGATGAGGCAGCCCGTTGAGGAGGGAATAATCAGGATAAACAGAAATCTGGAGGAGGTGGTTTTCCCTTCGCGCGTCATGGTTGTCATTGCGGCAAATCCATGCAAATGCGGAAACCTGTGGGATGAGAGAAAGCTTTGCACCTGCACGCCGAAGCAGATTGAGAGTCACAGGAGAAAGCTCATGGGACCATTTGCGGACAGAATAGACATGCACATTAAAGTCAATCCGGTAGACAAGGAGAAGCTGAACGAGATGAGACTTGCGGGTCGCTGGGAGGACACTGCTTCCATGAGAGCGAAGGTTGTTGCGGCAAGGGTCATTCAGGAAAACAGATACAGAGGTCAGGGCTTCAGCTGCAATGGCGAGCTTGATGAGAAGGGAATAAAGCAATACTGCAGTCTGGATGAGGAGTGCCACAGGATGATGGTGTCGGCCTATGACAGGCTTAACCTAAGCATGCGGGGATACAATAAGATTCTGAAGATAGCGAGGACCATTGCAGACCTCGATGGAACAGAGAATATTGAACAGAAGCATGTTGCGGAAGCACTAATGTTCAGAATCGACAGCGACATGCAGTAAAAGATCTGTGAAAGGGGTATATATAATGAAAGAAACAGACAGAATTCAGATGATTTCTCTGGGGGAGGCGGGATATCCCTCCAGGCTTGCAGAAATAAAGAACCCGCCGAATCAGCTCTATTATATTGGAAACCTTAAGATGCTGGAGCAGCCATGCGCCGCCGTAATAGGATCAAGAACAACAACTACTTACGGGAGGAATACAGGAACTGCCATTGCAAAGCGACTGGCAGAGCATGGGGTGACGGTTGTCAGCGGCATGGCAACGGGGATCGATTCCTGTGCACATAACGGGGCTCTTGGAGCAGGAGGAAATACGGCAGCTGTGCTGGGATGCGGAGCTGATGTGTGCTACCCTCCGGAAAATGACGGCCTTAAGAGAGAACTGGAATGCAAAGGCCTGATTATTACGGAATACGCTCCGGGAACCCGGGCGGAGAGATATAACTTTCCCACGCGCAACAGGATAATCAGCGGACTCTGCGAAATTACGGTTGTCGTTCAGGCCAGGAACAGAAGCGGTTCACTGATTACAGCAGAGCTTGCTGCCGAACAGGGAAGAGAGGTCATGGCCGTTCCGGGGAACATCGACAGCCAGTACAATCTTGGGAACAATAAACTGATTAAAGAGGGGGCAACACCGATTATCAGCATCGATGATGTTCTGGAGCCACTTGGCCTGAGAAGGATAAGTGCAGAGATGGCCAGGCATAAGCTTAGCGATACGGAATATGAAATATTTCACCTGCTTGAGGAGCACGGAGAAATGGGTATTGACGAGGTGTGCTATCATATTGGAAAAGAGCCCGCCTACATTAATCCGGTCATTTCAGTTATGGAAATGAAGGGCTTCGTATTCACTGCTCTGGGGAAAATTTTTCTTGCAAATGTGTAAAATTGGAAATATAATCGGTTACTGTAAATAATATTTTTGCAAGTGGCGGGGTAAAAAAGCCACAGGAAAGGGAGTTAAATGGCAGCAGCAAAAAAGACACTCGTAATAGTAGAGTCACCATCAAAAGCTAAAACCATAGGGAAATTTTTAGGCAGCCGCTACAAGGTTGTTGCTTCAGTTGGCCACGTTAGAGACCTTCCGAAGAGCAGACTGGGGATAGTTCTGCCTGAAGAAATGAAAGAGGGAGAAGAAGCCTTTGATCCTCAGTACATCAACATCAGAGGCAAGGGAGACCTTATAAAAGAACTGAAAAAAGAAGCCAGGAATGCATCGAAAATCTATCTCGCAACCGACCCGGACCGAGAGGGAGAAGCAATATCCTGGCATTTAGCATTTTTGCTCGGCATTGATAAAGATGCTCCGTGCAGAGTGGTTTTCAACGAAATCACATCCAAGACGGTTAAGGAAGCGGTAAAGAATCCTAGACCGATTGATCAGAGCCTGGTTGATGCTCAGCAGGCGAGAAGAGTTCTGGACAGACTTGTAGGCTATCAGATCAGCCCGCTTCTCTGGAGAAAGATTTCAAGAGGTCTGTCAGCAGGCAGAGTTCAGTCAGCAGCACTGAAAATCATATGTGACAGAGAAAACGAAATTAGAGCTTTTGTTCCGGAAGAATTCTGGATAATTGAAGCGGACTTTAAAAAGGATAAGAAGTTTACTGCCAAGCTTGCAACATGCAAAGGCAGCAAACTGGAAATAAAGAATGAGCAGGAAGCAAAGGACATTCTCGAAGCTCTTTCAAAGGGGAACTATATTGTTGGCGAAGTAGAGGAAAAGGACAGAGTAAGAAAGCCTGCACCTCCTTATACTACGAGCAGCCTGCAGCAGGATGCGGCCAACAAGCTGAACTTCTCAACAAGAAAGACAATGATGGTTGCTCAGCAGCTCTATGAAGGACTGGACATTAAGGGACACGGTACAGGCGGTCTGGTTTCATACATCAGAACAGACTCTGTAAGAATTTCAGATGAAGCCAGAATGGCAGCAAAGGAATACATCACAGAGAAGCATGGTGCTGATTACTATGGCGGCACTGTATTCGCAAACAAGAAGAAGGATGTTCAGGATGCTCATGAAGCAATTCGTCCGTCACGTGTTGAACTTACTCCTGATGAAATCAAGGATCAGGTTTCAAAGGATCAGTACAATCTGTATAAGCTGATCTGGACAAGGTTCATTGCAAGCCAGATGGCACCTGCACAGCTTAAGGCAGTAAGTGCTCTGATTGAAAACGGAGACTACGGATTCAGGGCAACCGGATCAAAGATACTGTTCAAGGGATTCCTCGAAGTTAACCCTCCTGCAAAGAACGGAGAAGAGGACAAGGAACTTCCTGAACTCACAAAGGGTGAGCAGCTTGAACCTGTTGATCTGAGAAATGAGCAGAACTTCACACAGCCTCCTGCAAGATTTACCGAAGCCAGCCTGGTTAGAGATCTTGAAGAAAAGGAAATCGGCAGACCAAGTACATACGCTCCTATCGTGGCAACACTCATGGACCGCAAGTACATAAAGAAGGAAAAGAAGAATCTGGTTCCGACAGATCTGGGCTTCACGGTAATAGACATGATGTCAGAATTCTTCAAGGAAATCGTTGACGTGGGATTCACGGCAAGAATGGAAGAAGGACTTGATGATATTGAAGCAAAGGGTGTTCGCTGGAAGAAGATTATCGAGGATTACTATGAAATTCTGAAGGAAGAGCTTGAGGAAGCAGGAAACGCAATTCCTGTTGTTGAAGCAAGCGTTGAACTTACAGGTGAAAAGTGTCCTGAGTGCGGAAAGGACCTTGCAATCAAGCACGGAAGATTCGGCTCATTCATTGCCTGCACAGGCTACCCTGACTGCAAGTACACTAAGCCTATCGTGGAAACAATAGGTGTCAAGTGTCCTAAGTGCGGAGGAGACATCATAGCCAAGAGGGGACGCAAAGGCAGACTGTTCTATGGATGCTCCAACTATCCTAAGTGCGACCAGGCATACTGGGACAAACCGTCAGGAAAGATGTGTCCTCAGTGCGGAAGCATGCTCGTCGAAAAGAAGGGCAGAAACGCAGGCCTGGCTTGCTCAAATAAAGAATGCAATTACAAAGAAGAGAGTATATAATTAGGTAGACGATTAGAGAATCGAAACAGACCAAGGAGGGATTTTATGGTACAGTTTCATGCTACGACAATTTGTGCAGTAAAGAGAGGCGACGACGTATGCATAGGCGGTGACGGCCAGGTAACAATGGGCGAAACAGCCATAATGAAAAATGGCGCCAAGAAGGTAAAGAAAATCTATAAAAATACAGTATTGTCTGGCTTTGCAGGTTCTGTTGCTGATGCTTTTTCTCTTACTGAAAAGTTTGAGAGCAAGCTTGACGAACACGGTGGAAATCTGAAGAAGGCAGCCGTAGCGCTGGCAAATTTATGGAGAACAGACAAAGCGTCCAGAAACCTTGAGGCACTCATGATTGTTGCCGATAAGGAGGACCTGCTTGTAATATCGGGAACAGGCGAAGTAATCGTTCCGGACCAGCCGTTCGTGGCAATAGGTTCAGGCGGAAACTACGCATATTCTGCAGCAAATGCACTCTACAATAACACTGACCTGAGTGCAGAGGAGATTGTAAGAAAGTCTCTTGAAATCGCTGCTTCAATCTGCGTATATACAAACGATCACATCTCTGTTGAAAAGCTGTAAAGGGGGACGCGGACATGGCAAACAAACTTTATCAGATGACACCAAAGGAAATCGTTGGTGAACTTGACAAGTACATTATCGGTCAGGACGAGGCAAAGAAATCAGTTGCCATCGCTCTGAGAAACAGATATAGAAGAAGCCTTCTTTCAGATGAAATGAGAGAAGAAATCACACCTAAGAACATCCTCATGATGGGACCTACAGGCTGTGGTAAGACAGAAATCGCAAGACGTCTTGCGAAGCTGATGGACGCACCTTTTGTTAAGGTGGAAGCTACAAAGTTTACTGAAGTTGGATACGTTGGAAGAGACGTTGATTCCATGATCAGAGATCTGGCAGAAGCTTCAATCAGAATTACAAAGCAGCAGATGCTTGAAGAAAAGTATTCCATCGCAGATGAAATCGTTGAAGAGAGAATCATTGAGGCAATTATCCCGGGAAAGAAGGGAAAGGTTGCAGCAGGACAGAATAGAGGACCTTTTGATTTCATTCTGGGCAATGCAGGATACACAAGCCAGAAGGAACAGTATGAGCAGCAGCAGGTACAGCAGGCTGAGGCTGAAGATGAAAACGAGGACACCGGTCTTGCCAGAGAACAGGTAAGACAGCAGCTCAGAGACGGCCTCCTCGAGGAACAGTATATTGAAATTCAGGTTACTGAAGCACCTAAGCAGAACAACCTGGACGTTCAGGACGGCGGCATGATTCAGCTGGGCAACATATTCGGCGACATGGCTCCAAAGAAGAAAAAGACCAGAAAGGTTAAGGTTAAGGAAGCCAGAAAGATTCTCCGTGAAGAAGAAGCTCAGAACCTGATCGACATGGATCAGGTTGAAGAAGATGCAATGAAGAATGCTGAACAGAACGGCATTATCTTCATTGACGAAATAGACAAGATTGCATCGGGACAGGGCTACAGAAGCGGTGCTGATGTTTCCAGGGAAGGCGTACAGAGAGATATTCTGCCAATCGTTGAAGGAAGCGTTGTTAACACCAAGCACGGTCCTCTGAAGACAGATCACATTCTGTTCATCGGAGCAGGTGCATTCCACATTGCCAAGCCTACAGACCTGATTCCGGAACTGCAGGGACGTTTCCCAATCAGAGTTGAACTTGAAAATCTGGACAAGGATACCTTCGTAAAGATTCTTACTATTCCTCAGAACGCTCTGATCAAGCAGCACAAGGCGCTGCTGGAAACAGAAGGAATTGAGATCGAATTTACTGACGAAGCCATTGATGAAATTGCAGAGATGGCATTCCTCATGAACGAACAGACAGAAAATATCGGAGCAAGAAGACTCCATACAATTCTGGAAAAGCTGCTCGAGGACATTTCATTTAACATTGCTGAAATGGAAGAGGAAAAGATAGTTATCGACAGAGAATACGTTAAGGAAAAATTCGAAGAAAAGATTCATCCGGACGATCTGGACAGATACATTCTGTAAGAGAAACAGACGGGAGCGCAAGCTCCCGTTTTCTGTTGCTTTTGCATAATTGTAGATACATTTAGAAATTTTTTGAAAAATCAAAAAAATCAGTTGTATATGGAATATTTGAGATATATAATCAAGTTAGATGAGTAGTAATAGCTTTTAAGAGGTGACAATCATGGGCGATATTTTAAACAAGGTAAGAAAGCTGAACTGGATGCTGCAGGAAAGTCCGACAGGTGCCATGTCCTTTAATGAGATGTGCGAGATTCTCAGTGACCTGATGGACGCAAATGTATATGTAACAAATGCAAGAGGCAAGGTAATCGGAGTAGCACTAAAGATCAAACAGGACAGCTCCACAATTAAGGATGCGGAAACGGGCATTGAGGCATTTCCGGGCGAGTACAATGAAGGACTGATGAACATCAAGGAAACAACAGCCAACATGTCGGGCGAAGAAGTTCTGAAGATTTTCAAATATGACTACGACACATCCGATAAATTCCACACGGTCATTCCGATTGTCGGTGGCGGAAACAGATGGGGTAACCTTATCCTGACAAGATACGAGCCTGAATTTTCCGATGAAGATCTTGTTCTCGGCGAATACGGTGCCACAATTGTAGGACTTGAAATCCAGAGAATAAAGACCGTAGAAGAGGAAGAAGAAGCGAGAGACATCTCAATGGTTCAGATGGCAATCGGAACATTATCCTATTCTGAAGTTGAAGCGGTTCAGCACATATTTGCAGAACTGGAGGGAGAAGAAGGACTTCTGGTTGCAAGCAAGATTGCAGACAGATCAGGTATAACCAGATCGGTAATTGTTAATGCGCTCAGAAAGCTTGAGAGTGCCGGGGTAATTGAATCCAGGTCTCTGGGCATGAAGGGAACGCGAATAAAGATACTGAATCCGAATTTGAAATCGGAACTGGCAAAGATGGGCATGTGAGTTACCTCACATGCTTTTTTTATGATATGATATAGGCATGCTGAGATTTAATGAAAACAACGAAATATTAAGAGATGACGAATATCGTGCAATCATTGCAGGCCTTGCATGGAAGGGTGATATTACAAGATCCATGGACGAGCTGGAAGGTCTTTGCGAGGCTGACGGCATTGAGGTAGTAGGAAGAATAGAGCAGACTCTGGAAAGACCGAACACAGCCACTCTTCTTGGCAAGGGCAAGGTGGAAGAGCTTGCTCAGCTGGCAGAGGCAATGGAAGTTGACACGGTTGTTTTTAATGAGGAGTTAAGCGGAATTCAGATCAGAAATCTGGAAGAAATACTGGGAGTCCGCGTTATCGACAGAACCATTCTAATCCTGGATATTTTCGCCGACAGGGCCACATCAAGAGAAGGCAAGCTTCAGGTTGAACTGGCTCAACTGCAGTACAGAATGCCGCGTCTCACAGGCTTCGGCAAGGCTCTTTCGCGTCTTGGCGGCGGCATAGGAACGAGAGGCCCCGGAGAGAAAAAGCTGGAGACAGATAGGCGTCATATTGAGAGAAGAATTGACGATATAAAGGCTGAACTGGCGAAACTTTCGGAAACGAGAAACACTCAGAGAAAGTCACGTGCAAAGGCAGGAATGCCGGTCGTTGCCCTGATGGGATATACCAATTCAGGAAAGTCTGCGCTCATGAACAAGCTCATGGAAATGTTCATGGGTGAGGAAGAAGGCGAAGAGGGAAGCAAGACAGTTAAATCTCAGGATATGCTCTTCGCTACGCTGGATACGGCTCACAGGAAGATCAGCCTGGGAACAGGCATGGATTTTATCCTGATAGATACAGTTGGTTTTGTAAGCGGACTGCCTCATAATCTGGTTGAAGCCTTCAAGTCCACACTGGAAGAGGTAAAAGATGCAGATCTGCTCATTCATGTTGTAGACAGCTCCAACAAGGGACAGGACACGGTGGAAGACAGAGATTTCCAGATTGACGTTACCAACAGAGTAATCGGGCAGCTGGGCGCCGGACAGACAAGAACAATCATGGCATACAACAAAATGGATATTGCTGATGACAGGCCGATTGATGCCAGTGACAATGAGGCGGTTTATATTTCCGCCAAAACAGGCGAGGGAATGGATGCACTGGTGGAGCTTATCAGGGATGCAATCTTTGGAAGCATGGTTAAGGCCAGCCTGCTGATTCCATATGACAAGGGCAGCATAGTCTCATACCTTTGCGATAATGCGCAGATTGATTCGATGGATTACAGGGAAGATGGAACGCTGCTTACGGGCAGTTTCAGAACAGAAGATTTCGGGAGATACGAAAGCTATCAATGGAACTCTACAAAACGATAAAAAAAGAAGCGTCGGAAACGCAGATCATAGAAAAGTCAAGATTCATAGCTCACGCCAGACCTGTTGAAAGCAGAGAAGAAGCCGAGGCTTTCATAGCGGAAATCAGGGCCGAGTACAAGGATGCCACTCACAATGTTCCGGCAATGGTCCTTGGTGGCAAGATGCAGGTTCAGTGGGCCAGCGATGACGGTGAACCGCAGGGAACATCAGGAGCTCCAATGGTACAGATGATTGTCGGAGAAGGCCTTACCAACGTGGTTGTAGTGGTAACGAGATACTTTGGCGGCATCAAGCTTGGAACGGGAGGCCTTGTCCGTGCCTACACATCCAGCGCCAAGCTTGCCATCGAAGCGGCGGGAATATGCAGCGTGCAGGAGGTGTGCAGAATGAAGATCACGGCTGATTACACCTACCTTTCAAAATTCCAGCAGATGGCTTCAGATACCCTCTATGATGGAGGAGAAGGCTTCATCATTCCTGAAATTGAGTATGGAGAAAAAGTCAGCATGACACTCATGAGTCCTGCGGAGAATGAAGAAAAACTGCGGGGGCTTGTGGCAAATATTACTTCAGGCAGTGCAGAGATTATTTCCTGTGAAAAAGCATTGGAGAAAGTGTGAAAAAACCCTTGACATAGGTGGCTTGTTACTGTATATTTTATAAGTGCGTCGGACAAATCCGACAATGGGAGTTTAGCTCAGCTGGGAGAGCACCTGCCTTACAAGCAGGGGGTCACAGGTTCGAGCCCTGTAACTCCCACCAATATACATGCTGGCGTGGCTCAACGGTAGAGCAGCTGATTTGTAATCAGCAGGTTGGGGGTTCGATTCCCTCCGCCAGCTCCAACAAAGGGATTTGTTCCCTGGGAAAATTGCCATTGGACATTACGGCAAATTGTGCTATAATGTTCCTTGCGCAAACAATATCGAGGGATTCCCGAGTGGCCAAAGGGGGCGGACTGTAAATCCGTTAGCTGAGCT